>JAGHTK010000142.1 GCA_018065435.1 Candidatus Alistipes equi | reverse complement strand
TCTCGGGACTTGCCACCATCGTTAGGATTATGCTGATGTACTATATCGACGTGCAGGGATTCCTTGAGCACCCCGAGAAAGACTGGGAGGAGGCAGTGGCTGCCTTGATGGGAAGCCCTCCAGAAGCATCCGAAGCATAAAATAGCCCTCACACATGCGCGCGTGAGGGCTTGGATAACAATTTCTTGTTTGAATTTATTGAGCAGTAATGAGTTCAAACCGACTTTTTATGTTTAGCGGACAACAATAAAAATAAATATCCTTGAAAGCAATTATCCAGCGTCCGCGGGGCGCTGGTACTTTTAGCGAACCCTACAAATTTTCCAGTCGATTTTCATAGCATATAATGACACAAAAGGAAATCATAGACATCGAGCAGAAGAATACAAGTTTCATCCATCTCTACCTAGAGGAAACTTTCTACAAAGCGTACGAGAATTCGGCATTTGCCTTCTGCACGCGCATCAAGGCATATAATGTTCTTCGCAAAGAGTCAAAGACGTTAGGGCGAGACATTCTCTATGTAGGTTTTCCACAGTCTGCTTTGGATAAGGTTCTAAGCAAGCAGATGATAACGAAAATTGATGAGACGATGGTTCATGTCACGTTGTCAACACCAATTGACGCGAATGAATTTCTTGTTTGGAGGGATGCGCAGGAGGTGGAGCAGGCATCACGAGCGATGCTCACTCCGTACAGTAGGAAATATTTTGGATACTGAGGGATTCAATCTTCCATAGTAACACTTACACCCTGAGACATCGAAATGCTAAAGACCTCTAAATTTTCGATTCAATCTTCCATGGTTACACTTACACCTTCCATTTTTCCGCCAATTGGTGGAGCCATTTTTTTTACACGGCTCCAAATATGCAAAATCTGAGGAAAACGTTTGTGCAAGGCGTGATGAATATTCTGGGAGAGCTTCTCTAGAGTGCATACACTTTCTTGCATTACACTCTGTACCGCTTCGTATATTTCAAGATAGTTGGTGGCATCGTTCACATCATCTGTTTCGAATACCATACCTTTTGAAAGTTCTACTTTGAGTGACACGATGAAGTGAGCACCACATATCCTTTCTTCTTTGTAGCATCCATGATATGCGTGGAACTCCATTTTGTCCAACTCTATGGTATAAGTCTGTTGTTTCATCACTTGATGGAAAGCAGGAAGTAGTTCTTCTTTCCGCGGCTAGCAACTATGTACTTGCCCATAATGAGATCCTTTTCTGAAACTATGGTCTGAGGGTCGTTTACCTTCTGCTTGTTTATGGAAACTCCTCCGCCTTGAATCATTTTGCGGCATTCACCTTTTGATGGGAATACTTTGCTCTTTTCAGCAAGCAAATCGATGACATTCGAACCAAGATCCTCCTTTGCGATTGTAAAGTGAGGGACTCCTTTGAATATATCAAGAAGCGTTTCTTCGTCAAGGGCGTTCAGCGCCTCGCTCGTTGCATTGCCAAAGAGAATCTCCGATGCCGAGAGAGCTTTCTGGTATTCTTCTTCGGAATGGATGAAGGTCGTTATCTCTTGTGCAAGACGTTTCTGCAGAATTCTTAGATGCGGTGCTTCGTCGTGACTTTTTATAAGCGAATCAATAGTTTCGCGGTCCAAAAGTGTAAAGATTTTGATATACTTCTTCGCATCATCATCGCTTACATTGAGCCAGAACTGGTAGAAACGATATGGCGATGTATATTTCGATGAGAGCCAAACATTACCACTTTCCGTTTTTCCGAATTTTGTACCATCAGCTTTTGTGATAAGCGGGCAGGTTATTGCATATGCCTCGTTTTCAATTCCCAGTTTGCGACGTATAAGTTCAGTTCCGGTTGTGATGTTTCCCCATTGGTCTGCACCTCCGAGCTGCACCTTGCAATTAAGCGTTTGGTACAGATGTAAAAAATCATAACCTTGAAGGAGTTGGTATGTAAATTCTGTGAATGACATACCATCACCTTCTCCGTTGAAACGTTTTTTGACAGAATCCTTAGCCATCATATAGTTGACTGTGATGCATTTTCCTATTTCTCTTGCAAAATCAAGGAAAGAGAATTCCTTGAGCCAGTCATAGTTGTTTACAAGTATGGCGGCATTCGGGGCATCTGAATCAAAGTCAATCAGGTGCGATAGTTGAGCCTTAATGGCTTCTTGGTTATGTCTTAGAGTCTGTTCGTTCAGAAGGTTACGTTCTTGAGATTTTCCGCTCGGATCACCAATCATTCCGGTTGCACCTCCTATGAGAACAACTGGGCGATGTCCGCACATCTGAAAATGTTTGAGTATCATGACACCAACCAGATGTCCTATGTGAAGAGAATCTGCCGTAGGGTCAATGCCTAAATATGCAGTAGTCATCTCTTTTTTCAGCTGTTCTTCAGCCCCGGGCATGATAGTGTGTATCATCCCTCTCCATTCAAGTTCTTTTACAAAATTTTTTTCCATTACTCAGCTTCGAGTTGAAATGTATCCTTTAATTTTTCAAAATCCGGTACGTTATTTGCAAAGTACTGCATTCTATCCTCCAGTTTTGTAGGCTTGAGTTGGACAGGCGTATCCTTTACGATAATGTCCAAAAGAATGCTACCATGGATATCGGATTTTTCTGCTATTATATCAAGTATCAGCTCCTTGTTATCCATCAATTCTTTGCGTGTCTGTTCTGAATACACGGTGAGGGTCAGCTTGTTCTTTTCTATTTTACACTCCTCAAAGATGTTGATAAATATTGGACGCATTGCCTTTATTTGAGCGCTATACGTGTCAAATGCTTTTTTTAGTTTTTCCTCACTATTTTCGTCGAGAATTCTTTCTCCGGTTTCAACATTGATATCTGCTCTTGGAGAAACGGCCATCAGCACATCACTCAAAGATGAAATCGGGGATGGCCCATCAGTGTTTTTTTGTGTGATGTTGCTATTCGTTTGCTCAATTGTGATAGAAGGTACTACAGGTGTGGCGGACTTTGTGTTAGTTGCACTGATAGTTTGAGGTGTACTTTCTTCAGGTTTCGGTGATGAAACAGTGATTTTTGGCTGTGCGGCAACTTTTGGTTGCGTGTTTACAGCCGTAGCAATTTTCCCCGATATGGTAGGAAGAGAAGGTTTCAAAGCTTCTGTTGCATTTCTACCAAGTCCCGCATTCTCTGGATTTCCCATCTGAGAGAGTTTCATCAATGTGAGTTCAACTAGAAGACGACTATTGGATGACATCTGTAACTTTCCATCAGTCTCCGTTAGAAGAGCAATAGCATTGAAAAGAAAAGCCGGTGAAAAGTTTGCGGAGTGTTCGCGGTATCTTTCAACGAGTGCTCCGGTATATTCAATGAGTGAAATTCCTGGTCCTTTTGCCACGAGTAAATCTCTAAGATGTTTGTCAAGTCCAGCGATGAAGATGCGTGGAGAAAATCCGTTTTGCAGAACTCGATCAAATTCAAAAAGGGCATCTATGTAGTTACCCTGTAGAAAAATCTCCGTAAAGCGGAAATATGTGTCATAGTCCAGCAGATTCAATGTAGCTGCAACCTCATGGTACTCAAGTTTTCCGCTACAGAAGGAAACGGCCATGTCAAACATTGAAAGGGCATCACGCATTCCTCCATCTGCTTTCTGCGCAATCATATTGAGTGACTCTTCGTCATATTGAACATTCTCCTTCGAGGCAATATAGCGCAGGTACTCAACCATATCTTCAATGCGTATTCTGTTGAAGTCATAAATCTGACATCTTGACAGAATTGTAGGCAAAATCTTATGTTTCTCAGTTGTGGCCAAAATGAATATGGCATGCTGAGGAGGCTCTTCCAAAGTCTTTAGAAATGCGTTGAAGGCTCCAGAAGAAAGCATATGAACCTCATCGATAATGAATACTGAGTAGCGACCAACCTGAGGCATAATTTGCACCTCGTCTATAAGAGTACGAATATCATCAACTCCATTGTTGGATGCGGCATCCAGTTCGTGTATATTTAGCGAACGTCCCTCATTTATAATACGACATGTTTCACACTCGTTGCAAGCCTCTCCGTTGTGTGGATTCTGACAATTTATAGATTTCGCAAAGATGCGGGCACATGTTGTTTTTCCAACGCCACGCGGTCCACAAAATAGATATGCATGGGCAAGTTGCTTCCTTTCAATTGCATTGCGGAGCGTCGACGTTATATGCTTCTGCCCGACTACAGAATTGAAGTCTGTCGGACGATATTTTCTTGCTGATACTACGAACTTTTCCATGCTTGCAAAGTTATTCAATTTATTCAAAAAGAATGTTAGAAGTTAGGAAAGATTCAGTTTCGGTGTTGCAGATAATCCTCTAATGAACTTAAAGAGTGACAATCTGTCACGCTTTGACATACCAATGTGACCATATGACATACGAATTTGTAATTTTTAACAGATTTGGCTTGATTTTTGCTACTAGTGCAGATGACCACTTTTTGTTAAAAAAAGAATGATATGGATACAAACGTTTTAACAGTAATGGCCCAAGAGTTGTTGCGGGATGCTGCAACTCTGGCACAAAAACACGGCAACCAAGCAATTGAGCCAATGCATGTTTTGGAGGCTATGGTTCGTGAAGACGATTCACTCGCTACGTTTCTTCTTGAAAAGATTGGAGTGAATGTGAAATCTCTGAGGGCTTCTGTTTCGGATGCGGTGGCACGTTTCCCTCGCGTCATGGGAGGTGAACCGTATTATTCATCCGAAACTTTGAAACTTATACAGAAGGCATCCGAACTAACTTCGAAGTTTGGTGATAAATATGCTTCTATCGAGCATCTTCTGCTAGCAATGGTGGAAATAGGCGGTGCATCTTCTTTATTGCTTAAGGGAATGGGTGCTAGTGCCTCTACACTTGAAAAGTCAATCAAGGATTTTCGTAAAGGATCCACTGTGGATTCTCAAAACGACAGTCGCGAGTTTAATGCTCTTGGCAAATATGCAATCAATCTTAATGAACAGGCTCGTAAGGGAAAGCTTGATCCGGTTATTGGACGTGATGATGAGATACGTCGAGTTCTACAGATTCTCTCCAGAAGGACAAAGAACAACCCGATTCTAGTCGGAGAGGCGGGTGTCGGTAAAACGGCAATTGCAGAAGGTATAGCGCACAGAATAGTAAATGGTGATGTTCCGGAAAATCTAAAGCATAAGTCTATCTACTCGCTTGATATGGGAGCACTTATTGCAGGAGCAAAGTACCAAGGCGAATTTGAGGAACGCTTAAAGGGTGTAATACAAGATGTTGAGGCAAGCGATGGGGATGCCCTGCTTTTTATAGATGAAATTCACACGCTTGTTGGTGCTGGAAAGTCTTCTGGAGCAATGGACGCAGCAAATATTTTGAAACCAGCACTCGCAAGAGGAGATTTGCGTACCATCGGTGCAACTACATTAGACGAATTTCAAAAGTATTTTGAACAAGACAAGGCTCTTGAAAGACGTTTCCAGAAGGTTATGGTTGATGAACCAGACAAAGATAGCGCAATAGCTATTCTTCGCGGATTGAAGGAAAAATACGAGAATCATCATCAGATTAGAATCAATGACGATGCAATCATTGCCGCCGTCGAGCTTTCCATACGTTACATTCCATCGAGATTTCTTCCGGATAAAGCAATAGATCTTGTGGATGAAGCAGCTTCTCGTCTTCGTCTTGAGATGAATTCCGTGCCTGAGGAAATAGACACGCTTAAGAGAAAAATCATGCAAAAAGAGATAGAACGCGAGGCTCTGAAGCGTGAGAATGACAGGGATAGAATGGAACCGCTTGAAGCTGAAATAGCTGAACTGAAGGCGGAAGATGCCAGATTATGCGCTAGATGGAAGAGCGAACGACAGGTGCTAGATGCAATACACAAAGGCAAATCCCAGATAGAACAGCTTCGTCTGGAAGCTCAGGAAGCGGAGCATAATGGAGATTATGGCCGTGTGGCTGAAATTAGATATGGAAAAATCACTCAGGTTGAAAACGAAATAGCTTCACTTCAGAAAAAACTGGAAGACTTTTCAAAAGACGGTCAGAGTATGTTAAAGGAAGAGGTAGATTCGTCTGATATTGCAGAGGTGGTTTCCAAATGGACTGGGATTCCCGTAAGCAGAATGCTTTCATCCGAAAGGGAAAAACTTCTGAGAATGGAGGATGAACTTCACCATCGGGTTGTGGGCCAACAACATGCCATAGAGGTTGTTTCAGATGCTGTAAGAAGATCTCGCGCAGGACTCAATGATATTCATCATCCTATCGGTTCTTTCATTTTCCTTGGTACGACCGGCGTGGGAAAGACGGAACTTGCGAAGGCACTTGCCGAATTCTTATTCAATGATGAGAATATGATAACCAGAATCGACATGAGTGAATATCAGGAAAGACATAGTGTATCTCGACTTGTCGGAGCGCCTCCGGGATATGTTGGTTATGATGAAGGCGGTCAGCTTACGGAAGCCGTTCGTCGCAAGCCTTATTCCGTTGTTTTGCTGGATGAAATTGAAAAGGCCCACCCAGATGTCTTTAATATTTTGTTACAGGTTTTGGATGATGGCCGTCTAACGGACAATAAAGGTAGAACCGTAGATTTTAGCAATACTATCATTATCATGACTTCGAACATGGGTTCTTCCTTAATTCAGGATATCTTCCATAATGCGTTAAAGACATCTGGAAGGATTGATGAACAAACCACTTCCAAGGCTCGTTCAGAGGTGGATGAAATGCTTAGACAGCATCTAAAACCGGAATTTTTGAATAGAATTGATGAGGTTGTAATGTTCACTCCACTTACGGAGGATGATATACTGGAGGTAGTTGCTATACAAATTGAACACCTTCGTCGAAAACTCTCACAGGCAGGCATAACATTTGACTGCAACGAGGATGCTTCACGATGGATTGCAAAACGTGGATATGACGTTGCTTTTGGCGCAAGGCCTGTAAAACGTGTTATTGAGCGTGAAGTTGTGAACGAACTTTCGAAGTGGATTCTTTCGGGCAAGGTTGACAGACAGAAACCTATTTTACTAACGGTTAGAAATGACAATCTTTTCTTTGAAAATTAGTCGGAGTTTTCTTTAATCTATACGAAAGACAGCCATACATAGTGGCTGCCTTTTGTGTTATGTGGTGACCTTTTTGGTGAAGTAAGAACTTCTTGGACAAAATATGGTAATTAAGAGACTAAAAAAGCCCGCTATTTAAGCATACTCTTAGCGCGTTTTGCCATGGCCGAAGCAAAGACAAAGTCGTTTAACTCCTTATTGTCGGAATTCAGTATTATGTCATTGCTGCCTTCCCACCATTTTTTCCCTTGATGGATAAAGATGATCTTTTCACCAATTTCCATAACGGAGTTCATATCATGTGTGTTAATGATGGTGGTTATGTTGTACTCCTTGGTAATATTATGTATCAATTCATCAATGATGATTGATGTCTGCGGGTCCAGCCCAGAGTTCGGTTCGTCACAAAACAGATATTTTGGATTAAGTACAATTGCTCTGGCGATGGCTGCACGTTTTATCATTCCGCCTGATAGTTCAGATGGGTAGAGCTTTTGCGCATCCGACAGTTTAACCCTTTCAAGACAGAATTCCACGCGCTCCCTTTTTTCTTTTTCACTCTGATTTGTGAATAGATCAAGGGGTAACTTTACATTTTCAAAGACGGTCGAAGAGTCCAGTAATGCTCCACCTTGAAAAATCATTCCGATGTTCTTCCTTATCTCTTTTCTTTCGCTGAATGAGAGATTCGTAAAAGAGAGGTCGTCGAAAAATATTTCACCTTTTTCAGGTTCGTGAAGCCCTACAAGGCATTTTAGAAGTACAGTCTTTCCCGAACCACTACGTCCGATGATAAGATTCGTACACCCTGTCTTAAACTCAACAGATATGTCGTGAAGTATTGTTCTACCGTCAAAAGATTTGTATAGGTTCTTACAAGAAATCATGTCAACATCAATTGGGTTAGAATAAGGTTGAAGATCATTATTGTGATGGAACTTGCAACTACGGCTGTCGTAGATGAACGTCCAACCTCCAAAGAATTTCCTTTGGCATAATAGCCGCAAAAGGCTGAAATGGATGTTATAATGAATGCAAATACGGCCATTTTAATAAGAGAATATGTGATTTCCCACATTACAAAGCAATATTTCAGACCTTCAAGGTAGTCATCTGGAATCATTATTCCAGTAAAGGCTGCTATGATGTATCCTCCGACTATACCAATTATCATGCTAAGCATCGAAAGGAATGGGAAGGAACAAACCGTAGCTACAATCTTTGGAAGAATTAGATATGAGGCAGAATTGATGCCCATTACCTCCAATGCATCAATCTGTTCTGTGATGCGCATGGTGCCAATTTCTGATGCGATGTTTGAGCCTACCTTTCCTGCAAGAATAAGTGCTACCACGGTTGAAGAAAATTCCAAAGTCATCGTTTCACGTGTCGCATATCCGATAAGGTATTGAGGAATGAAGGGATTCTGTAACGATATGGACATTTGAAGCGTGATTACAGCTCCAATGAATATGGATATTATGGCTGTAAGAGGAATGGAATTGATGCCAAGGGACACAATTTCGGCATAGATACGTGTGTGATAAATGGGGAATTTTTCCGGTTTGGAAAAGACTTTCCTCATCAAGATGAAATACTTTCCGGTGGCTGTCAGTATTTGTTCAATCATTTTTTAATCTCTTTGTAGTCTACATATTCTCCGGCATCATCTTTCAATTCCGATGGCTCGGTCCTCCTCCCATAAATCACTTGTCCTTCGCTATTGTCGCGTGTGCGTTGCTCACGTTTTTGTGTTCGATTATGAAATTCATTTTCAAACTCTTTGATACGTCTTTTGTATCGTATCAGAGTTATCAATCCAATTAAAATAAGAATAAGAGGAATCATAAGAAATGTCAAAAGAATGGCACCTGCCAATCCGGGAACCCCAATGCAAATAAGTAATATCAATATTACAAATAGGGGATTGCCTTTAATGAAGTTCCATATGTTGTCAAACAATTCTTTCATTTTTTCGTATTGGAAGGAATTTATGTTTTATCCATTTCTGCAAAGGTAAGGACAAACATAGAATTTGCAATTTTTTATTTAACAATGCCGAGGCGCAATGTGCTTAGTACACTTAAAAGTGACAAGCAATTGTGAATTGGAATTTGATTTATGCGATACGCTCCTTTTGATAGAATGAATGCATAACTACTTCCAGGAATACTTATAGATGGCGTAGATGGTTTTATAGCCTAGGTATCTTTTTTTCTAGGCAAATCATCTGTGAGACAATCCTGACATCGAACGAAATTCTACCTTTCTAAAAGGTCTTTTTTCCATAGTCCGTGTATGTTACAATACTCATATACGGCAATGGGAGTTTCTTCTTTAAGAAAAAATTCCGTTTCAGGAGCCTGCTCCGAAGTTAGATACTTAATTTGACCACCTTTGTTAGTTTCAAGATAGATAAATGAAATGTGATGTTCAGCCATCATTGGATGTGGTTGCTTTCCAATTTTGACTTTAATCTTTCCACCTTCTAGAAATTCTACTGCTGGAAGATGCTTCTCATGTGACGTATCTTCAGTGGATGGAATGAGTTCCTTCATTGGCTTGCCACAGCAGACAACTCCAACACCGCTGTCTACACATTTGATAATGACATTTCCACACGTAGTACATAGATAAAATTTCGTAGCCATAACCATTTTTTTTTAGCGTTATACAATCTTTTGCGAAGTATACTCTTCTGTATCTTAAATATAGAACGAAAAAATGATATTTTATATTGAAATCGCATTAATTTTTCAAAAAGAGTAGTATTCACAGGCTTTGACTTTGACAACATTCCACTTGACGGATAGGCGGGAGGCCGAGTTGAAATATCCGTGATAAGTATTTGATGGAGACTGCTAAGAACTTTGGACAGATTCTATACAGATAAAAGAACTTGCATGAGACAATATTTCAAATATTTAGCTGTACATACTCGGCCAAAATAGAATTTACAATAGCAAGAGCCGGCCTAGATTTGACCGACTCTTACGCTTTGTATTAGTTGTTGTGTATTTCGATATGTAGGTTTGGTAATGAACTAATGGATAAATCTTTACGTTACTCTACATACACAAAATGATTTTACCAGATTACCACGCGGTCTTCTTCACTTCTCCACATCTTATCTTCTGGCTTGATGCCAAAAGCATCAAAAAATGCTTGAAGGTTGCTTAGTGTTGCATTCACGCGGTTGCGACCGATTGAATGAACGTCCGTAAGAGTTCTGCGCTGAATTTCTTCGTTGGTGATGTTCTGTGCCCATACGGTTGCATATGCAAGGAAGAAACGTTGTTCTGCGGTAAAAGAATCCTTTGGTGCTGGATGGTTTCCTCCAAAGGAGTTCTGCATTGCAGTGTATGCTATGCGAAGTCCTCCCTGATCAGCTATGTTTTCTCCCAAGGTAGCGGCTCCATTTGCAAAAACACCAGGCAAAACTTCAATGGCGTTGAACTGTTCAACGAGTTTTGAAGTCTTCTTGGAGAATGCTTCTGCGTCCTCATCCGTCCACCAGTTGTTCATATTTCCATCCTTGTCAAACAGACGTCCCTGGTCATCGAATCCATGAGTCATTTCGTGGCTTATAACAACACCGATGGCTCCGTAGTTTACTGCATCATCAGCATCGGAATTGTAGAATGGAGGCTGAAGAATGCCTGCAGGGAAGCATATTTCGTTTGTTGTAGGGTTGTAGTATGCATTAACGGTCTGAGGGGACATGAACCATTCTGTTCGATCAACCGGCTTGCCAAGCTTCTTCAGTTCATCCTCAAAGTACCATTTTGATGCATTGCGAAGATTCTCATAATAGCTAAGGGTATTGTCAATACAGAGTGTTGAATAGTCTTTCCATTTATCTGGATAGCCTATTTTAATTGTGAATGCAGCAAGTTTCTCTTGAGCTTTTGCCTTGGTCTTATCACTCATCCATTCCAGTCTTTCGATGTGCTGGCCAAGTGCAGTCTGTATGTTCTTTACAATTTGAAGCATACGTGCTTTGTCCTCTTCAGGGAAATACTTCTTTACATACATTTCGCCTACGGCTTCTCCAAGAAGGTGATTTGGAACGCTCATAGCTCTTTTCCAACGCGGTTTCTGCTCCTGAACTCCAGACATCTGTTTTGAGAAGAAGTTGAATGATGCCTCATAGAAATCGTCGCTTACCGTTCCGCAAGCGTCGCTAAGAAGTGATGCCTGAAGATAGTGCCTAAGTTTTTTGGAATCGATATTCTTCACGATTTTATCGATTGCCTTGAAATATGAAGGTTGTTCGACGATGAGCTTGTTCTGCTCCTGGATTCCCAATGTTTTGAAATATTTATCAAGGTGAAGGTTCGGATAGGCTTTGAAGAGTTCTTGACTTGTCATTGGATTGTATTGAGCTTGAATGTCGCGCTGCTGAACCATTGACCAGAAAGGCTCAGCGATAGCCATTTCCAATTCATAGGCGTTCTCGGCTCTTTGCTGTGCATCCTTATATCCTGCAAGCGAGAAAATTTTTGTAAGGAAATCCTTGTAGCCAACTCGAAGGGCTTCATGTTCCTTCAAAAGGTAGTAGTCTCTATTTCTCATTGCAAGTCCGCTTTCACCTACATAGAGTATTTGCATATTGCTGTCCATCATATCAGCTCCTATATATGAGCCAAAAATGCTTCCTACGCCGTACTTCGCGCACTGGGCACTTGCTACTGCAAAATCTTCGGCTGAATTGATGCTTTCCAGCTGCTCAACATATGGAAGAACTGGCTTGATTCCTTCATTATTAAGTCGCACCGAATCCAGTCCCATAGTATAAAGGTCTGCGATTTTTTGTTCTACAGAACCCTTTTCGGTTTTGATGGAAGACAGACCATTAAAGAGATCGTTCAGCCTAATTTCGTTGTTCTCGGCCAGAACGTCAAACGCTCCGTAACGGGAATATTCTGGTTTGAGTGGATTGTTTTTCTGCCAGCCTCCTGTAGCATACTGGTAGAAATCCTCCCCGGGAGCTACCGTGGTATCAAGATTGTTGGTGTTGATGGCTGGCGTTTTTTCCTGCTTAGTGCAAGCGCACAATGTTGATATTACCATAGAAAAAACGATAATTTTTGAAATGTGTTTATTCATGTTGAGAGATAGTTAGTTAAATCATGAAATGGTCAGCAAATATAAACATAAAGCACAAAGTGGACAATACTATTTATTTCTTCTTCAAGGCTGAGACCCATCAATATTATTTATTTCTATGTAGAAGAAAGACTTACATTTATTCTTCGGTCAGATAGCAAAGAGTTGCGTTGCTTTGATGATGTAACGAGTGATGCAAAGGTGAAAAATAGTTTTAATGATTAGCAAGATATGATGATATACAGACTTTGGAGTTAACCATGCATTGAAAATCATAAAATGTAGCAGTAATAATTTTAAGGATGTAAAATTAAAATGTAACTTTATAGGGAAAATGATTTTGTGAAGTTGCGTATGCCTTAAAGTATACATAACTTCTTTATACTGAAATAGTAGAGTTTAATATGGAAACGTCATATTTTATAGGCATAGACTATGGCTCGGATTCCGCTAGAGCTGTGCTCTGTGATGAAAAAGGCAATATAGTCTCAACATCAACAATGAACTATCCGAGGTGGTGTGAAGGTTTGTATTGTACACCATCAAAGCATATATTTCGTCAGCATCCTCAGGATTATCTGGATGTTCTTGAACATATTTTAACAGATGTCGTTAAACATTGTCCAAATCCAAAAGCTGTTAAAGGCATTTCAATGGATGCTACTTGCAGTACTCCTGGTTTTGTGGACAGGCATCTTCAACCTCTTGCACTTAAAAAAGAATACTTCGATGACCCTGATGCAATGTTTTTAATGTGGAAGGACCATTCTTTTGTGGAGGAAGCCGCCCAGATAACCGCATTGTGTGCACAATGGAAGGAAAAAGGGTTGAGCAAATGGAACTTTGCATCTCATTGTGGCTCGAATTATTCTCCGGAATGCTACTGGGCAAAAGTACTGAACGTTTTCCGCAGACGCCCAGACATACAGGCCGAAAGCTTTACGTTGCTCGAACTATGCGATTACATTCCAGTTGTACTTACCGGTTGCCATGATATAAGAAAATTCAAGGCAAGCCACGCAGCGGCAAGCGCCAAACATCTATGGAGTGAACAATGGGGTGGTTTCGCTCCTGATGAATTCTTCGATACTCTTGATTCTGCTCTTACGAGGATTCGTCACAATATGTCTGATACCAATCATTATTGCATCGAACCGGCTGGTACCCTGTGTGCCGAATGGTCAGAAAAAACAGGGCTTTCTACATCTGTTGTTGTTGGCGTTGGAAATATTGATAGTTATGCCGGTGCAACGGCTGCTGGAGTTAATGTGGGCACTATGGTAATGAATATAGGCACAGCCGGATGTTTTATGACGGAAATGCCTTCCACAGTAATGGCAGATAAGGATGTTTTGGGTGTATTCGGCCAGGTTGATGGGGGTATACGCAAAGGACAGATACTCTACGAAGTGGGGATGTCCGCATTCGGTGATATGTTCGCTTGGTTTAAGCGCTTGCTCAGCTATGATACAGTTAATCCTGAAACACTACTGTTCCGACTAGGTGAAGAAGCCAAAGAACTGCCTTTGAACGAAAAAATCCCTATTGCAACTGACAGCTTCAATGGTAGACGCAGTCCACGCCCTAATGATGCCCTTACGGCTTCCATTATGGGTCTTAGAATCACAACTACCGCGGCAGAATTGTATCATGCCCTTGTTCAAGGGGCGGCATTTGCCACAAAAATGAACATAGAGCACCTTGCATCTTATGGAATAAAACTTTCACGTATTATGGCTGTTGGAGGGGTAGCACATAAATCAAATTTTGTTATGCAGACATTGGCTGATGTGACAGGGTATCAGATTGATGTGCTGGATTGCAAGGATAGTTGTGCATTGGGAGATGCTATGTTCGCGGCTGTAGCTTCCGGACAATATGCCACTATCGAGCAAGCCGTAGCCGCCATGCAACCAGGTATAAAGAAAACATATACTCCTGCGCCTAAGACTCAGGAGTATTATGCTAAACGTTATGCCAAATATTTAAAACTTAGCAATTTTACAGAGGAAAATCAATAGGATATTGATTAAATTGTATTCTTGACTCCACGCTTTTCTTCGAGCTGGACTAAGATATTGTTATATATCTTCTTGTCTAGTTTGTAGAACAAGAGGAATATTCCAGTTAGTATCCATAGTACACCTGGAATAGTACTAAACACGTGATGCATAACATCGATAGATGCTGCAGGAGCATCATAACTCAGTCCTTTCAGACCAGCTTGCGTGGCTGCATCTGAATCAAATCCCGTAAGACCGAACCAAAGAGCCAAACCTGCCGTACCTAAGGCCATACCAATCTTATTGCCAAGAGAGATGAAAGCATACTGGAATCCTTCGTTGCGCACACCTGTTTTCCATTCGCCATACTCCACACAGTCCGGTATCACGGCATAAATTGCTGTGTTGAAACCACTGAAGAAGAACTGAGTCAAAGCTCCGAATGTGTAGAACCATATTGGTGAAGTGGTAGGACTGAAGAAATATAGCATAAACATTGATGCACCGAGAGTAAAAGCGAAGAAGGAAGCTGTACGTCCCTTGTTGCCGATAATTCTGAATGCTATCGGGAATGCTGCTGCACCAATCAGTGCAGGAACTATTGTAATCAACGAATAGATTGTAAGGAAGTCTCCGTTACCTTCAACGTATGTAAAGTAGTAAACAAGATCAGAGTTACGAATGTAGAGCACTAAACCAAACATAAACTGACCAAGCAAGGCAAGCATATAAGGAGTGTTTTTGGATACGGACTTAAGTTGTTTCCATATGGATATCCTCTTCTCATCGATGGGTTTCACGACTTCTTTGGTATTGTTGAAGCAGAAAAGATGGCAAACTGAGAATATAAGTCCATAAATAATAGTCACTATGAGATAACCCTTAGCGGAAGCCTGTTGACCATTGCCGAACAACTTGATAAGTGGTATGGTAATAATATTGATTACATTGATTGCAAGCATTGCGGCTACGGAACGAGATGTGTTAATCTTTGCTCTTTCATCCATGTTCTGTGTCATGGCGCTGCAAAGCGTGCCGTAAGGAAGATTTACACAAGTGTATGCAAGTACTAAAGTACAGTATGTGATAGCCATATAGGTAATCTTCCACCCTTCACTCCACTGAGAACTTCCCCAAAATGTTAGAATCATTACTAAAGAGCATATGGGAGCTCCAAAGAGTAACCATGGACGATATCGTCCCCATTTAGAATGTGTCCTGTCACTTACCAGACCAACTATCGGATCGTTAATAGCATCCCATATTCTGGAAAGTAGAAACAATGTGGCGATTGCTGTCATTCCAACACCCAATACGTTGGAATAGAAAAACATAAGATAGTTGCCTACATAGGTCCAACAAAAATTACATCCGGCATCTCCTATGCCGTAAGCTACAATACTTTTCCCAGGAACTTTGACATTTGTCTTAGGGGCTGGTGTGTCTATATTTCCCATATCAGATTATTAAGTTTTACGGATATAAATTGTAAAAAAGTCTAAAATAATTCAAGTTGTATGCAATCGTCATTTATCTTGGATTCCACGCGTTGCAGTTCTTCAACTCTGTCTTGTGAAAGAAGACCTCGGCGGTAACTACTCTTAAGATTTGACAGGAAGCGTGCTAGCCGAGTTTGATTTGGATCTTTGCAGACTTTAGGAGCCTTACCATTGAGCGATATGAACTGGTCCAGCAATGCGATATTCTCTTCAAAACTTCGTCTTTCGCTGAATGGATTGGTATATTGTTTATAACCTTCCGGAATGGGATCCGATGAGTAATTCAGGTACGAGATTCCATCTTTCCAGATAATCCTAAATGACTTATCTGTTTCCAGCATTAGGTTGGTGATTATGTTTTTATCAGTTGTGGTCGGGCGGAATTGGAGAACATACTCAGAAACTTCTTTGACAGGAACGATGCGTGTATCGTTTTTGTCCAAATATTCTCTGACGAAGGAACGAATAGTACCTCCTCTTTCTTTTCCAGAATTCCAGTCGTCAATGGAATATACGCCAGACCTTCCTATGGGAACGATTCTCGGGTTGCGTTGCATACTTGCACGGATTATCGTCGGGTATGCTTTCTTATAAGGATATCGTTTTGCGTATTCTTCAATAATTTCATCAATGGTTAGAGGGTGACCGGCATCACGTAAGATGTCCTCCATAATGTCGGGTAGATTCTTATTCGCATTAGGTGGAATCTGCAGTTTGCCTTCATTTTCAGCCCATCCATATCTAAGGCTCGCAAGTGCTACTGCAATGTCTTTTGCATTTTGGCTCCATTCGGGTAGTGGCAGATATTGAACTTCAGTGCGTTTTTCAGCATTACGGGTCTCTATTGAAGCAAGAAAGGAATTAAAATCGTAGTTTTCTGAAATTTGTCGTGGGATAGCAGCCACAAATGCGTCGTCGGTTCCGCCTTTCATTTTGACGAGTAGGCTTCTTTCCGTATCACCAACAACATGAAGAGATTGATACGAACTACCGAGTATGAATCTGATGAAATTGGCATTGAAAGCTGTATGTTCCACTTCGTTGACAACACAATCCAGTTCCTTATCAAGGAAATTATAGGGACAGGGATTATCTATTTTAATGGTTCGAAGAAAGACTACAAGTTTACTGAACAAGTCATTCCTGATTTGACGGCATCGTTCATATACAATCCCATGTTGTTCAGCTATTGAGGCAAGTTGTTTTTCCTGTGCATCTTTCCAAATGGAAAATCCGTGTCGATAGAAAAAATAGTCCCTCTCGTTGCTGGATGTTATCCAAGCATGTACAAGGGCAGCAACTGGAAAATATCCCAGCGATCGTTCCATTTGTAAAATTTTTTCAGTCTCGTCAACGCTAATGTAGCCGGAAAGTTTGCATTTCTTTTTATATATGTCCCATTCTTCCAGTCCTGGAATGCTTTTGTGAGCGTTAATGAGCTCAATAATGTCTTCTGCAAAAGATTTCAGTTCATTCAATGTCTTTTCACCAATATTGTGATGATATGTTGACCATGAAAAATCTTTGGTTATGAGAGTGTATGCTAAAGTGGCAACATTCTCATCACATCGTTGATACAAGGTATAGAATGCGTCTTTGCCTCTTTTTGATAGTGATGTAGCGCGTCCCGTGATCACGTACGCCAAATCCTGTATGTGCTCGATTGGGCTATTTGACCAAAGTGAGTTGAACATTTTGATTGTTGCTTCCGTTTGTTTTGACAAATATGGGTACCTTTTTCGAGTTTTCCAAGATTTCAGTTAGGCATTATAAATCTTTCTGCATGAGTTACACAACAAAATTCTTTTTCAAAGCCAATATAGATGTCAAAGTATTGGATATTCTACTACTAACTCTTTTGTTTTCAACCTTGTCCATTGTATGAATTAGTGCAATTTTTTTTAGGTCAAACTCTAGCCATCCTTGTCATAAAAGCATTGTACTATTCCTTACTTTTAATCTGTGCTATAACCTAAATATTTGAAACGTCAATCTTCATATACTCTCCGTGAGTTTCCACAAAACGGATGTAAACCAGTTTCCGGATGAACTTCACAGCTACTATTGTGCGGTACTTATTGCCTTTGATGTTGAAAACGTAATGTTGATTCCCAACATAGTCGACGGAGTTGAAATCCGCCCGTATGTCATTTAATGGTTTCCGCTTTGCACGTTTGAATTTCAAATTAATCCCAATTCACAATCGTCAATAGGCAGCCTTTTCCATTACCTAAAAAAATGGACTTATTCGCAGGGAAAATCGTAAGAACAATCAAGGCATCACCCAAAATTTATCATTACGGTTTGCAAGACGTAGTTTACCTTTGTTGTAAGTTTGATATTCTTTTGCGGAAGGATTAAAATAATCTTTAATAAGGTTTGCTAAGGCATCTTTTTTTGACCATGGTGGCATCACAACATCATTATGACATTCCACCATAACCATATCACAATCTGTTTTGCCGTTATTGCTGGCATACTTATCTAAAAACCACCACGCATCCCATGTTTTGAGGGCAGTCCAAAAACCAACTCTCGAGCAGAATTTACCTTTGTCGCGGTATTCTCGGGCAGTTTTAAGATAGCCAACCCTTTTCCAATGGCGAGTGATAACTGTACTATTCCAATAGCCATAAGTGAACAGATGTTTACTAGGTTGGAACGCTTTTTGTACAAACAAATTGGCATTATACTCCTTATCATTGGAAGGAGGTGTTTCCCAACCAACGTTTATTCCCTCATTTGGTGCCAGATTTTCATTTAGCCAAGTCAAAAGATGTACCATCTGTTTTTTCTTTTCATCATATACCAATCTATTAAGTTCTTCAGTATAATAAACTGCATATATGATTGCATAAGGTGTATTTACACCCGCAACTCTATGGACAAATTCTACCAATTCCTTGATATATCCAACCTTGCTATGCTTAATATCAAGATAGAGCAAGCAGAATTTATCATTCATTAATTCAGGGAATTTTAAATATGTTTCAAGAGAAACATATCCCCGATTTTTCCATTTTGGATCTTCTAGTTCCTGTGGTGACAAATTATAATCGTGGGACACATTCCAAAATTTTCCATCCTTAGTCCTCACATCTATTTCCACTCCATTGGCGCCATCACTCAATGCGCTTTTAAGGATAGCATTAGAATTTGCCGCGTGACCAATTACCCATACTGCACGTTCTGCTTTTGCATTTATTGTACAAAGACACAAGAATATAAGTATTGCATTAAAACAGATCTTTCTTTTCATAGTGAGAATTATTTGATCCTAGAAAATTTATACCATACATCATCCGAGCATAATTCCAGATAATTATTTTCCAATTTAAATTGACAAGACTCATAATCTTGTTCCTCAAGTTCACCATCTTGTTCTATGCCCAAGAATCCTATTTCCAAAACATTATCTTTTTTCTTCCATGTCAACGGCATTACATCTTCAATAACATCCGGCATATCAATAGAAGAAATTGCATTGATGGTCATAGTACCATCTTCATTAATTACCATCAAGGTCTTGATTTCGTCCTCATAGTCACCCACACCTTCTAGATACCAAGTTCCAATAATACTATTTACTGATGGATCTGTAGTACTTTGTCTGTGGCAACACACAAAAAATATGACGACAGACATGATTGAAAAAAACATCGTCAAAATAAAAGGAATTTGTTGTTTCATAATCACGAAACAGTTTTGATATAATTAATACTTTCACAATGATTGAGACTATACAAATATCTACTTTCTAACCATTTTGATTTAAAGTTTCGATATTTATACGACAAAGTTATAAAGATTATACTTTTGGTGGCAAAAAAAAATTAAATTTTCTAAAAAAGTTTGCGAGAGAGTTTGCAAAATTGTAAAATATAGTCTGATTTTACATCATAAAGGCTATATATTATATTATGCCAATACCAAAAGAAATTTTAGCAGTTAAGAGACCGGTCAACACCATTGTCATCGTGTATGGGAAGAATAAGAATCACTACGCGGTAAGACAAAGAGTGGGATGTCGTCTAGTAGACGGAAGGCATATCCCAATTAATGGTCCAACGATAGGCCATATACAGAATGGAGTGTACGTGCCTAAGTCAGAGCATCCAACGCCAGTTTCGCAAGACCACGTAGATCTTAAAGATTGGGCCAATATCCAGTTGTGTGATTCGTTATTCTCCGATATACTTGCGGAATTAAGAAAGTTATACAACGAAGATGATGCATTGAAAATCTATTGCATAACTTTACTCAGAGTTTGCAATCCGGGTATAAGCGATTATGAACTTAAAGAGGCTTATGAAGATAGTTTTCTTTCCGAACTTTATCCTGGAGTTGCGATGCATCGTATTACGATCTGCACATTTCTCAACAATCTAGGCAAAACTTGTTCGAGAATAGTAGAATTTATGAGGCGTAGAGCAGAATCGATTGTGGCGGATCACCATATACTGATTGATGGAACTCTTAAGTCAGACGAATCTAAAGTAAATACACTTAGCGACTTTTCCCGCAAGGCCAAGACGAAGGGCACACGCGACATTTCAATATTGTATGCAGTGGACCTAGAGACAATGGAACCCGTGTGCTCGAAGCGCTATCTAGGGAATATGGTGGATGCAAGATCCTATGCGGACTTTCTTGAGGAATACAATTTGACAAAAGGGCTCATCGTTGGCGACAAGGGATTTCCTATGGGAGCTGCCACAAATGTATTCAATGCAAATAAAGACCTACATTACTTAAATCCAATCAAGAGGAATGCCAAGGTTATTAAAACGTACGACATGCTCAACTACGAAGGTGCTCTAAAGGGAAATGATGGAGTACTTTATAAAAAGGTAAAGTGCAAAAACTGCAACAAATACCTTTACGCATTTAGGGATGCTAATCGCGCAGCAAAAGAAGAACACGATTATCTCAAAAGAAGCGAAGGTAAGAACAAATTTAATGATAAGGACTTCAAAGAAAGGCAAGCTACCTTTGGCGTAATAATCTTTGAATGTGATTTGAATCTGGATCCAGAAGTGGTATTCAAAGCATATAGTCGTCGTTGGGAAATCGAAGTTATTATGAGATTTTATAAATCCGCATGTGACTTTGACAAGACTCGCGTTCACGATGACTACAGCAACATAGGAAGTGAGTTTTGTGATTTTCTAGCATCTTTGCTTACATGTCGACTTATAAAGCGTTTTGACAATGCGAAGTTGTTGGAGGAGGAAACATACAAGAGACTGATGTCTATCCTTAGACGGTGTAAGAAAATCTACACCCACGGGAAATGGAAACTAATACGCATAAACAATAGCTATGTGAAAATGCTACAGCAACTAGGGTTACTCGAAGCACCAGCAGTACAGGAGAAGAAAAAGCGCGGTAGACCGCGAAAAACGACAATATAGTCTAACTTCGCTGATAATTAATTGCAATTTAAAAATCATTAAACCGCAAGAAATAGCAAACATTCGCTTCATGACATTATGAATGCCATCCTTTACATCAAAATGATTGGTTGACAGTGGAGACTGCTTCCAAGAGAATTTGGCTCGTGGCAGACGGTTTATTGCTACTTTACGCAAGTGTAAATTGGATGGCGTGTTTGACGATATTATAGATACGCTTCACTCTCCTAGAAGCAAACTTGTCGGTAGAAATGAGAGTTAGAGTATGGGCATTATTGACTATAGAAGTGTAAAGATTTTCCATTCAAGCAGACCCTACTTGCAAGGGTGTTGACGCAAACAAAAAGGTTAAGAACATTTAGTGTATGATATCTTATGCAAAGATGATATAAATCACTATATTTACGTAAACTACACATTTAGAAGACTATGTCACACGAATTTAACGATTCAGAAATGTATCCATGCGATATGTGTGGAGAGTATCTTCCAATTGAAGTTATGTACGAACTCGAAGACGGCAGAATTATATGTCAAGTCTGTCTCGAATCAATAGAAGACGAAGATTAGTGCTATGTTTTGTAAACAACAATGTTACGTTTCTCGTATCATTACGGACAACGATGTGCTTAGGATAATATATTAGGTATTAGGATATTATAAGGTTTGAAGAAAAGAAAAAGAGGGAAACGTTACTTATCGTTGTTTCGGTCTAAGAGTCCACACGGGGACCTCTTCGTCGGTCCCGCTAATGGCGACCTAATTGGGTACGCATTTTTGACCCATCCTGATTTTTCTTTTCAACCAATTCGAGAACAATCTTCGTAATAAAAATGCATCGCCATCTGCGAAATCCTTCGGATTTAGTGCTTGATTTCAAGTCGCTACGGAACTGATGAGGATAAAAAGATGGCAAAATTTTCCACCTGTGCACCATGTAATTGTTGATTGCAAAATAAACGAAATTATCCTTTAAGCAATTTTTATGTTGTATTGTTGTTCTATTTTGGCTGTATGAGGAACAGGTGAGAATGTAACCTCGTGTTTGTCAAACCAATGATTCTCTCCATTCAAGCGTAGAAGTTCGATAGAATAAATTCCTCTGACCCCATCTTCTGCCCAACTCATACCATTATGTTTACATCTTTGTGCCACAATCATATCGTTGCTTTTTTCGGCGCAACCGATAAACACCCTCCTCTACAGGGTTTGTCGGTTGCGCCACTTTTTGGAAGATCTTATGAAACTTGAAAACTTTGCCAAATGCATTGAGTTATGACTGCATTGCATTCTCGTAAAGAAATTCCGGAGCAAAACCTATTTCGTCGTTCCAATCGACGGAGAATGGGTCAAGGGAAAAATGCTTGAAGTAAGTGATGTCTTGAAGTTTCTTGCATATACCTTCGTTGAACACCGTTGAAAAATCGAATTTTCTGACCTCTCCGTTATTGAAGGTCAGAGCAAGGATATAATCCTTAACATATTCGGCATTTGTAACTTTAAGAATCATGTTATTATTTTAACGGTTCTATTTTTACTATCGCCTCCTTGTTTTCCATTCTCTTCCAGTTGTCCAGCAATTCGTTCTTGTGCAAATCCAACCATTCATAGACGAGGTTAAGCGCTCGCCTAGGAAGAGACCCGGTAATAACGCCCCCATCAATTGTAATAATTGCTTCATAATCTTGGTATTTCAATGTTCGCTCATATACATATAGATGGCGATTCCATAGAAATAACTGACCTCAGGCATAGCATTCACATTTTTACAAAAGTAATAAATAATAACTTGTTAAACAATTCTCCATTTCAGGTTGCTAGGACATACGCATGATTTTCCTATTGATTTTTTAAAAAAGTGATTTGAGAAGTCCAATTTTACCGATTTGTTGGAAAATCATAGCAGTTGCAGCTTTTGGATGGGTAAATGTGCTATTAGAGCTAGAGTCCTCAAAATATACCTGTAGGTACATACTCAAGCTAGCCCGACCATTTTTGGTCAGGCTGACATGTTTGCTATATTTACGTTTTACTTTTTTTTAGGCTCAATGATCAGGCATCTTCTCAAGGCTATCGGATCAAGAAGTTTAAATATCTGCTTCATTTCCTCTTCGTAAGCCCATCCTATACACTTTCTAATGCGCCTTTTTGACTTTTTACCTTTAAGATTCTGAACCTCTTGTAACTTACGATCCTAAAAGTAAAATAACCTGCACTTAATTATTTTGTTAACTCAATTCCAAGTTTTTCGAGGTACATGTTATCCCTTGCTGTTATTTCGGTTGTCCACCTTTTCTTCCCAAGAGCCGCAGAGATGTTAACATTCTCTACTATATCGAACCACTGTAGTTGCGCATATATTGGAGTGTTTGATATCCAGGAAAATAGTTTACGTTCCATTTCCAAATTTTCCTTGGTGTCATGAGCTTTATCTCCATTCGTAATTCCAAGTGTTGATTTCACCTGACGTAGCTTCTCGCTGAAATATTCATAGTAGCATAAGGTGATAAATTGTACAAAAAGTCGACCTCTTAGCGTTTCTGCATCCCATACGCGCACGTAATCCATATCGGCAGACTGCTTACCAGCTCTAAACATTCCTTCAATATTTTCTCTCTTTCTATATTTGCGCAAAGCCTCTTCTGCATTCTTTTCATGGCTGGCTACCAATGTAAAATAGCCATGATATCGTCCTCTCTCCTGACAAGCTTTTTCATTGAATGCAACTTGGAGTTTACTGCCTTTTGTCTTGATTATAAGATATTGTTCAGCCTTGTTTTGTGCTGATTCAGAAAGCTGGTCTAAAGTAAATGCACCAGATTCAAGTTTCTGCTTTATATCCATCAAATCCTGTTCAAAATCGGACCTGTCTTTTGCAGCACGCATATGGTTGTAATATATGTGCAGGTATATTCTTCTGGTGAATTTCTTCTCAGAACCTTTCTCTTG
>JAGHTK010000165.1 GCA_018065435.1 Candidatus Alistipes equi | reverse complement strand
TCATGGGACCGAGAATTATTACCCAAAAACTTATAGTGTGAAACTAGGGAAGGGAGAGCCTAAAAAGGGTTCTCTTTTTTTATTCTGCTAAGTAGTTACAGAATGCCTTGTCAGAAGTTGTAAGAACCTGTTGTAAAGAAACAAATATTTATTACATTTGCAGATGCATTTAAGAATTGGAAGGAGGTTAGTATAAAAAAGAGAAAAACTGAAATTCACATACATCAGTACAGTACTATTGTATAGTACGTATCTCTTTAGAACCTTTTAAGGAAGAAAAGGTTAAAATTCACTTCCAACAAAAAATAACGTACAAAAAAAATTAAAGAAATATGATTATCATGCCAGTTAAAGAGGGTGAGAACATTGAGAAGGCCCTCAAGAAATTTAAGCGTAAATATGAACGTACAGGTGTACTTAAGGAGCTCCGTGCACGTCAGTACTTCACAAAACCTTCAATTGCAAAGCGCGACAAGATGGCTCACGCAGTCTATGTTGAGCAGCTTAGAAGAGCTGAAGAAGAGTAGTATATTGCAAAATATATCTTTAAGGAGTAATTCAAAAGAATTACTCCTTTTCATTTACAGTAAAGTCCACGATTCTGTGCTTGATTTTCTGCACCATTCCTACAGGCACACTAAATTCCCCAAGTCCCATTCGCAATAGTTTTTCTGTCATAGACTCATCTGCTGCAAGTTCGCCACACATTCCGCATTCTACTGAATTTTGACGCGAAACTCCAATAACCATTTTTACGGCCGAAAGGACAGCCTCAGAGGTCTGTTTGTAAAGCGGCGCCACATCTGGATTCGCTCTATCTACAGCAAGAATGTACTGCGTTAGATCATTTGTTCCAATACTGAAAAAATCACTTATTTTCACAAATTCCGATATAAGGAAAACCGAGGCTGGAGTTTCTATCATCATACCGAGTGGAACGTGTTCTGCAAAAGATACGCCTTTCGAACGAAGTTCCTCCCGACATTCATTAAAGATATTCTTTACTGATACCATTTCATCCAACGATGAAATCATCGGAATCATTATCCGCAATTCTCCATAGGCCGAGGCCCGAAGAAGAGCACGCAACTGTGTACGCAAAATATCAGGTCTCAGACGCAAACACATTCGAATTGCACGAAGTCCTAAAAAAGGATTGTCTTCATGCTTAAGTTCCAAGAAAGGAACCTGCTTGTCTCCTCCGATATCGCAAGTGCGAAACGTAATAGGCTTTCCGTTCGAAAAAAGTACCGCATCACGGTAAATTTGGAACTGTTCCTGCTCCGTAGGTGCCTGCATAGAAGAAAGATAAAGGAACTCTGTTCTAAAAATTCCTATACCATCCGCTCCATTACGCATTGCCTGGCGCACATCATCTAACGAAGCAACATTCGCAAAAACGGAAACCTTTTCACCATTTGGTAAGTTTATCGAATCTTCTATAATATCATCCTGGCAAGAAGAATGTTTCAAAAGACATTCATACTCACGAAGTGTTTCCACATCTGGAGAAAGATACACCTTTGCCATAGAGGCATCGACAATAAGTTTATCTTTTGGTTTTATTTCATTCACCTTATCGCCAAGAGCTACTACCAAAGGCAATGAATATCCTGCTGCCATTATCGAAATATGACTCGAAGCTCCTCCATCACCTGTAACAATTCCCGAAAGAAGCGTCAAATCTATTTGGGAAAGTTCAGATGGGAAAAGTGTTCGCGCAACCAAAACATCACCTTTTTCCAATCCTTGAAAGAGCCCTTGACTGGAATCTCCAAGATTCTTTTTCAAGCGGAAAAATATATCTTTTACATCCTGAATTCTGGAACGGAGATATTCATCATCGATTTCAAGCAATTCCTCTTCAATTTTTTTAAGAGCTAAATCCAGTGCTTCAGATGCTGTCTTCCCATCCAAAATGAATTCTTCGACGGTGTCCTTTAAGTAGTCATCCTCCAAAAAAGCGAGTTGAGCCTCCATTATGGAATTATTTTTGGCAAGGTCCTCTATCTCCTTATGAGAGTTTAGAAGCGAAGAGCGAAACATCGAAAGAGCATCCTCTTCTGTTTTAGTTTCGCTCCCGAT
This sequence comes from Candidatus Alistipes equi, assembly GCA_018065435.1. GTDB lineage: Bacteria > Bacteroidota > Bacteroidia > Bacteroidales > Rikenellaceae > Alistipes > Alistipes equi. Next base: position 2,908 of record JAGHTK010000165.1, on the reverse strand, counting down.
GTGTTCTCTCGAAAAGACGAAGGCTTTACCAATAGCTATTCCCTTTGCTACACTGCTAGATGAACTAAGAATCATTTTATTCTGTGATACTGTTAAAGAATTCGACAACCTTGTCTGCATTTTGGGATTCTTCGCCACCTGTGGCAACAATTTCCAATTCTGTTCCGCAGGTAATTCCTAAAGAAAGTAGAGCAAAAGCGGATGAAGCCTTAACCTGTTTTTTTGATGTGGATATCATAATCTGAGAATCGAGTGACTTTACCAAAGCCACAAGTGAGGAAATCGGTCTTGCATGAAGACCATTCTTTCCACCGAACGTTATTTTTCTACTTTCCATATCATTTCAAGATTTCATAAATATCCTCCTTGGTTGTAGCATGCAGGAGCCGTGAAAGTTTTTCTTCATCTTCAAGAGTTTCACCTAGATGCTCCAATATTTTCATATGATCATCGCCCTTGCCTGCAACGCCAAGAAGAATGTATGCCTTTTCTCCTTCAAAATCCACTCCTTGAGGGAAACCAAAGACAACTATACCAGAAGAAATAATTTCCAGTTTGGCTTCTTCCGTTCCATGAGGGAGAGCTACGCCCTGTCCCATATAAACAGATGAAACATTTTCTCTTTCAATCATGGCATCGATGTACTTTCTATTGACATATCCACCCTTAACAAGGGCCTCGCCTACCATTCTGATAGCTGAAAACTTATCATCAGCTTTTTGGTTTATATATATATTTTCAACTGAGAAGAGTTCCCTTTCGTTTTTAGAGAATCTGCTTAGAAGTTCATCCAGCGCAGGATCCTGTAAGAAATTTTCCAATGGTATGATTTCCGCCCATGGTGCAGAGTGCTCCGCACGACCAACAAGTGCACTAAGGCAGACAACGACATCCGCCTCCTGCGGAACAGAACTTACCGAAGCGTGCTTTACCGAAACACTATCCGTAATTTGCTTCAGACGCTTTTGAAAAGATGAAGCAGCAAGTGCACTTGAGCCCATTCCTGCATCACATGCAAAAATGATGTGATGGATTTCCGCACAACTTTTTTTTACGGATGAATCATGCTTTTGTTTATACTTAGGTGTGAACTTATTCTCAGCCATCTTTTCAACTGCGGAGGAATTCTTTATTATCGGAGCCGATATTAAAAAAGATACAATTGCTGCAATTAACACGCCCGAAACAAGAAGCAACGTCTCACCTCTTGGGGACATTAGAATAACAGATATGATGCTTCCCGGAGAAATCACACCTATCAATCCAGCCTTTACGTACAAAAGAAAAAGGATGCATGCCGAAGAACCGCAAATAGGTGCGATGATAATACGCGGACGAGAGAATACATATGGATAATATATTTCGTGGATACCTCCAATGAACTGGATAAGAACAGCTCCCGGAGCCGAACTTTTTTCAATACCCTTACCAAAAACCCAATATGCCATAAGCATTCCAAAACCAGGTCCCGGATTTGATTCGAGCATAAATATTATGGACTTCCCGAATTCTTCAGCCTGTGCAACACCAAGTGGTGTAAGAATGCCATGATTTACAGCATTATTTAAAAACATCACCTTGGCAGGTTCTATTATAACGGATACCAACGGCAAAAGATGCTTCATCATAAGCCACTTTATACCTTCTCCAACCCACATCGAAAGCCAGGTAACGGTATTACCTAGTGTCAGAAATCCAATAATAGCAAGAATCATTCCGATTATTCCCAACGAAAAGTTGTCGACAAGCATTTCGAAACCAGGACGTATATGTCCTTCCACTTTCTCATCAAATTTCTTTATAATCCACGCCGATAGCGGACCCATAATCATTGCACCAACGAACATCGGCACATTACCTCCAACAACAACACCCGCCGTAGAAATTGCACCGATAACTCCACCACGCTTTCCTGCGACATTGTATCCTCCGGTATATCCGATAAGCAAAGGCAACAGGTAATTAAGCAGAGGTTCTCTTAGATGATCAATCGTTGCATTTGGCCACCAACCCGTTGGCATAAAAATGGCAGTTATCAGGCCCCATGCAATAAAGGCTCCGATATTTGGCATCACCATAGCGCTGAGCGCCCTGCCGAAATTCTGAATTTTATCTATTCGTTTCATAAATCGATGTGTATTAATGTAAATTTAGCAATTGTTTCCCAAAGGGCAAAAGCTAAAAAATAAAGCTGTGAAAATTATGACTATATTTGATAAAGAATTCTCTTAAATTATGAGTCACACACAGAAATGGAATGCCAACAAGATTCTGTCTTGGTTTCTTATCATCGGAATGACAATAGTAACAGCCGTTGTTACATATATTAAAATGGACGATTCGGATCTAAACGCACGGATGATGATTCTTCTTGCAGCATTCAGTTCTCTGATGGGTATTGCATCCACGGTAAGTTCTGCAAATGGAAAGATTGTGACATTTCTCTTTGGAGTTCTTGACGTATCGATATATGGAGTAATGTGTCTTGTCAATTGGCACAATGGTAGTTCAGGTCTAGGAACGGGCATTTTACATCTAGTATACTTCGTTCCGATGCAGTTCGTTGGATTCTATCAGTGGAAAAGACAAGGTAAGAACCATTCTGGAAGTGTAAATGCAAAAAGACTTGATACAAAGCAAAGAATACATTCGTTTATTCTCTTTTCTGTAATAGTAGCAATTTCATATTTGGTTATATGTCACTTTGACCGATCTGTTGCGAAATCGTTCATACGTACAGCCGTAATTTTGGACGTGTTGCCTTTTGCATGCAACATTATGGGACAGCTGCTAATGAGTTTCGTATATATGGAACAATGGATATTTTGGCTAGGAGTAAATATCTTTTCCGTATTGATGTGGAGCTATACTTTGCATACAACAGAAGATGCGACCTTTAGTATAATAT
>JAGHTK010000128.1 GCA_018065435.1 Candidatus Alistipes equi | reverse complement strand
TACTTTACCAAAGTGGTTATCTAACAATAGATACGTATGATGCTAGACTTGGAACCTACACACTACATTTTCCAAACCTTGAGGTGCGTTCCGGAATGATTAGTGGCTTAATGCCGTTGATATTAAAGCGTTCCGCAATAGATAGTAATGCTTTGGTACGCAATATGACAGATGTACTATTTAAGGGAAAGCTTTCTGATGCTCTTTTAGCTCTTCGCTCCTATATCGCAAAGATTCCGTATGATATCATAACAAAGCAGGATTGGGAAGAAAAAGAAAAACGTGAGTCATTCTACAAACTTCTTTTGTACATGGTCTTTTCTGTGCTTAATTCCAAGGTGGATACCGAAGTAAAGAGCAACATGGGAAGAGCGGATGTAGTTATTAAGACCTCAAGCGATATTTTCGTTCTAGAATTGAAGGTTGATGATACCGTCGAAAATGCACTTTCGCAAATTGATGATAAAGGTTACGCAATTACATATGAGGCGGATGGCCGAAAAGTTACGAAGTGTGGCGTTGTTATTTCAAGTGAAAAGCGCAATATCACTCAGTGGAGGATGGTTGATGAGAATGGAGTGGTCATAGATTATTCATGTGAGAAGGAAAGTTAAGTCTTTACACTAAGTTTGTCACAAACATTCCACAATTAGGTAGAGAACTCTTAGAAGTTAGATTGAAATGAGTGCTAAAAGTGTATATTCTTTTGATGTAGAGCCCGAATGTGTTGATTTTTCAAGACGTATGACTATTACGGCAATGGGAAGAGATATTCTTAATACGGCCGGACGCGATGCCCAGTTGAAGGGTTTTGGTGTAGATGTGCTTTCTAAAACGAATCTTTCATGGGCGCTTGAACGTTTTGCAATGGAGGTTAACTTCCGTCCTAAGCAATACTCTAAATACTCTATTGCTACATGGGTCAAAGAGAATTCTGCACTAGTTTCAACTAGAGATTTTGAACTTGCACTAGAAGATGGCACAATCTTTTCGAGGGCCATTTCACAATGGTGTCTTATTGATCTTCTTTCACGTCGTCCAGTCTTACTACAAAAAATAATGCCACTTTGTGAGCCATATGTTTGTCCGAATATAGAACTTCCCATTTCACAGCCAATGCGTTTGAGAGAAGTGCCACTTTCTTCATTCAAAGAACATGAAGTCGTTTATAGCGATGTGGATTTTAATTCGCATATGAATACCATGAACTATCTTCAACTTATGTTTGATATGTTGCCTTTGGAAATGTTTAAGGAAAACAAAGGTTTAAGAATGGATGTTGGATTTATGCATGAGGCTCACTATGGGGACAAACTTCTTGTCGGATATGGACAGAATGATAATATTTCCAATTTTGAAATTAAGCGTGACACAGAGGTCTTGGTGCGTGCACGCATGGAATGGTCTGAACTATGAAAATATTGCTTTTAGGTCCTGCTTATCCTTACAGAGGAGGTCTTTCTGCTATAATCGAACGTATGGCCAAAGAGTATATTGAACTTGGACACGAAGTAAGAATTTTTACATTTTCGCTTCAGTATCCTTCGCTTCTTTTTCCGGGGAAAACACAATATAGAGATACAAAGGCACCTGAAGATCTATTAATAACAAGGGAACTTAGCACCATTAATCCTTTCTCTTGGATAAAAACAGCTCTGCGTATCAGGCATTGGAAAGCGGATATGGTTATTTTGAAGTACTGGACTCCGTTTATGGCTCCAGCCTTTGGAACAGTAGCGCGTATTTCAAGATTTCATAGCACAACGAAATTTATCTGTCAGATAGATAATGTGGAACCACATGAGCATCACTTCTGGGATAAACTTTTCAATCGATATTTCTTAAAGTCAATAGACGGATTTGTTTATATGTCGAAACAGGTGCATGGCGAACTTTCAATGTACACTTCCGCACCAGCACTTTTTTCTTTTCATCCTATGTTTGAAAATATGGGAGATAGGGTAGATAAAAATGTAGCTTTCAGTAAACTTAATCTTTCGAAGGATTTCAGATATTTTCTATTCTTTGGCCTTATACGCGAATATAAGGGATTGGATTTGCTTTTAGATGCATTTTTGAAACTTAATCTGGATGATGTCAAATTGATTGTTGCAGGTGAATTCTATGAGAAAAAGGATAGATACCTTCAAATACTGGATAAACTTGGCGAAAGGGTAGTCCTGCATGATCACTTTATTGATGATGATAGTGTAAAGTACTATTTTTCCGCGGCAGAAGCAGTTGTCCTTCCCTATAAGACTGCAACGCAAAGTGGTGTGACACAGATTGCATACAATTTTCTAACGCCTATGATTGTGACCGATGTTGGGGGATTGAAGGAAATTGTAAAGGATGGCGTTGCAGGATACGTCGTAAAGCCTAAAAAGGAGGATATAATGCAGGCTATGCTTCGTATGCTTCAAAACAATCAATCCGAACTATTTTCAAAGCTTTTAGTGGAAGAGCGTAAACGCTTTTCATGGTTTGAAATGTGTTCAAAGATACTAGAAGTTTACAAGATGACTAAGCACTAAAAAAAGGACGTCAAAAAATGACGCCCTTCAAAAGAATTCCCAAACAATTTATTTTTTGATGTTCGGCTTTTCAAGTCCGTATCCCTTCTTGTTATCAAGATGCTTTAAGTCAATTGCAAAGAGGAATGCGAGAACACCGAAACATGAGAATATTATCATTGGCATTAGATATCCACCGGTCTTTTCCAAAACAAATCCGATAAGCAATGGAACAAGACATAGTCCGATGTTTTGAATCCAGAAAATTAGGCAATATGCTGAGCCAAGTACCTTTTCGTCGATGATCTTTGGAACAGATGGCCATAGAGCTGCAGGTACAAGGGAGAATGAAACTCCAAGTACGGCTATGATAGCAATTGCAAGAACCTTGCTTGGGAACAAAGGAAGCAATAGAGCAAAGCAAAGATGACATATGGTCATTGTAAGAGCTCCTATCATAAGCATCGAGGCACCTTTCCCTCGAATGTCAAGAAATGCGCCCAAAAATGGTGTTAGAATCATAGCTAAAATAGGGAAGAAACTTACCAGATGGGAAGCTTGCTCCATATCTATTCCTAGCGTGACTTCCAAAAAGTTTGGAGCATAACGCTGGAATGGGAAGATTGCACTATAATACAATACGCAAAGAAGTGCTACCAGCCAGAACATACGGCTTGAGAATATCTTTCCAAGATCGCTTATATGGAATTCCTCATCATCTGACTTTTCTTCCGTCTTTTCACCAAGAGCTACGAGTTGCTTATCGAATACCTTGTCCATTACAGTGAATACGCTGTAACAGATAAGTCCTATTACTAGCAGTGCGGAGCAGTATCCAACAGGAGTAACTACAGAATTATCATAGTGCTTTGCAATCATCGGAGAGATCCACATTACAGCAAATACGCCCAAGCGCGCGATGGCCATTTCTATTCCCATTGCAAGAGCCATCTCTTTGCCTTTGAACCATTTAGCGATAGCTTTTGAAACGGTTGTTCCAGCCATTTCACATCCGCATCCGAAAATCATAAATCCAAGGGATGCCATCTTTGCAGAGGCCGGTAGTGCTACCCACCAACTTCCAAGCCATTGACATAAGGACGTAGTTTGGAACCAGTCGCTTATTCCGATGAATTTAATTGTTGCACCTACAACCATTAACGAAGCTGAAAGAACGCCGGTAAAACGTATTCCCATCTTGTCCAGAATGATGCCAGCAAAGATTAGAAAGAAGCAGAAAACATTCAGAAAGAATTCAGATGAAGCATAAGTTCCGAATGTGCTACTTGTCCAGCCTCGTTGTGTCTCTACAAGGGACTTCAGTGGAGACATTACATCAACGAACATATATCCGAAGAACATCATCAGAGCGATTAGAATCAGTGCAGTCCAACGAATGAACGGATTGTCATTGAGTTTTTTGTTAATGTTAGTCATGAGTCTTATTTGTTTTAGATTTTAATCTCGGTATGTTTTAAGTACTTGGTACGCTCCATCAATTCCAAGTTCACCAGCTTTTGAGATGTCCAGACATCCCTTCTTGGTGTCCTTCATGAAAATCTGAATCAGACCACGGTTGTAGTACGCCTCCGCAAAATGGGCATTGAGTTCAATGGCTTTCGTGTAGTCCTCGAATGCCTCTGGAAGTTGACCTGAAAGCGCTTTGAGGTTTGCTCTATTGTAGAAAGCATATGCAAATTGAGGGTAAAGCTTTATGGCTTTGTTCAAATCGTCAATCGCTTCATCATAGTTGTACGTACGAGTGTGCGAGCTTTTGAGCTTCGATGCAGGATCGTTTTCGATGGAGATACGTTGATAAGCGTTATCGATTGATGATATGAAATCAATCATTTCGGCTCTTGTTGCTGCACGATTCAGATACAAAAATGGATTGGCTGGATTCATTTCAATTGCCTGTGAGAAGGTCGTAACGGCGCTTGTATACTGTCTTACAAGCGTCTCACTTATGGCAAGACAGAAAATGGATATCCAGTCTTTGTCCTCCCTAGCATTTATACACTTCTTGCGGTATGCCTTGTTCAAAAGTACAAGGGTGTCAGGCGAAATGTTTGTCGTTCTGCGAGTTATACAGAACATGGAGTCCGTGATTTTCTTTTTGAAATCTTCGGCTCGTTGTGAGAAAAAACGGGTTGTCGCTTCTTCTTCTCTGTTTCCATCATGTCGCATGAATGAGAAACGGTACAAAGGAAGTAAGGACAGATTGCTATCATCATCGTTATGTGTAGCTATGCGCTCAAAGGACTTTCCTGCAATGCGGCTTTCGAACGAAAGCAGTTTGTTGAATTTTTGTGCCGTATCAGCAAATATCGAGTATATGCTGTCGTTGAGTCTTGAACGATATTCCGCAATCTTCTTTTCTGCCGTAGCCTTATCTTTTTTAGCTCCCTGGTAATCCTTCAATACGGAACGTAAGTAACTTCTTCCAAGGTATGCGTTTGCAAAGTCGGGGTAGAGTTCTATTGCTTTTGAATAGTCCTTGATTGCACGTTTTATCTCACCAAGTTGTGTAAGAAGTAGTGCTCGATTGTAGTATACCAAAACGTTGTTTGGAGAGTATCTAGATACCTTGTTATAGTCTTCCAGAGCGTTGTTATAATCTCCAATCTGGGTTTTGATGATCGCCCGGTTAAAATACGTTATTGAACTTGTAGAATCTAACTGAATTACCCGGTTAAGATCCTTGAGCGATTGCATTGGACGATTCGTGTCGTTGTAGACAAGTGCGCGGTTGAAATACGACAGTGGAATTGTTGAATCGCACTTTATTGCCTTGTCAAAGTCCTTTTCGGCTTCCTCGAGGCGGCGTTGTGTCAAAAAGAGTGTTCCACGGCGGTTGTATCCGTTTGGATTTTCGCGGTTAGTCCTTATTCCTCGATCAAAATCTTCGTAGGCCTTAAGCGTATCCTTTAAATACAGATAACATACGCCACGGTTTATATATGCATCAGCAACCTTTTTTTCGAATTTGAGAAAGTTGTCAAAATCCGATATTGCTTCCTTGAACTGCTGGTTTAAAAGGCGTGTCACGGCACGACTATAGTATGGGTTTGGCAAATCGGGTCTTAACTCGATGGCCTCCTTGAAGTCTTTAAGTGCATCATCATAATTACCGAGACGGCTTCGTGTGATGGCTCGATAGGTGAATGCCGTTGTGAAGACTGGATTTTTTGAAATGGCTATCGAAAAGTCAGCTTCGGCACCAATCAAATCATCCAAATTGTACTTTGCAATGCCTCTAAGGAAGTAACCCTCGTATGCATCTTCATCAAAGCGCAACAGAATATTGAGTGTCTGGATGGCTTCTCTGAAATTATCATCCATCATAAAACGCCTTCCTGTCCAGTAAAAGTATTCTTTATTGTACTGGGCATATGAGCAGTGTACTGCTGTGAATAGTACGATTAACGTGATAAATGATTTTAGAAGCCTCATTGATCTTGTCTGTATCCAAATCTCTTAAGTTCCTTATCGCTGTCTCTCCAGTCAGGAAGCACTTTAACGTAAAGCTCCAAAAAGACCTTCTTTTGCAAAAACTCTTCCATATCAAGTCTTGCAAGTCTTCCGACTTCTTTAATTTTCATTCCTTTTTGACCTATGACAATTGCTTTTTGCGAATCGCGTGCTACATATATCGTAGCACTTATGCGGTCCATATTCTCGCTTTCCTTGTAAGATTCAATTTCTATTTGACAGCAGTATGGAATTTCTTTGTTATACTGTGTCATTATCTTCTCGCGGATGATTTCAGAGGCAAAAAAGCGCAGAGTTTTGTCCGTAAGGGTGTCTTTTGGATAGAATGGTTCGCCCTGGGGAAGAAGTTCCAGTATGTTTGAAAGAATAGCCCCCAGATTGAACTTCTCTTTGGCCGAGGTTGGAATGATTTTAGCCTTTGGAAGCAGTTCATGCCACTTTTCTACAATCTCTTCCAGTGCCTTCTGATTCGATATATCAATCTTGTTGACAATGACAATTACCGGTATCTGGTTCTCTTTGAGTATTTCCAACACATCGGCGTTACGCTCCGTATCCTTTTCAACTGTATCCGTTACATAAAGGATTATATCAGCATCCGAAAGTGCTCCTTTAACGAAGTCCATCATGGCATTTTGAAGACGATATTTTGGCTTTAGAATGCCAGGCGTGTCGGAGTATACAATTTGGAAGTCTTCTCCGTTAACAATTCCCATTATGCGATGACGTGTAGTTTGTGCCTTGGATGTTATAATCGACAGATTCTCTCCAACCAGGGCATTCATTAACGTCGACTTACCGACATTGGGATTACCAATAATATTTACAAAACCACTACGGTGCATTATCTTCTCATATTGGGCATACGCAGTTTGCCACTGGCTGCCATTTTCATCATTTTTTTCATCTGTTCGAACTGCTTGAGAAGTCTGTTGACTTCTACCATCGAAGTTCCACTCCCTTTAGCAATACGTTCCCTGCGATGAAGATTTAATACATCTGGATTTTCTCTTTCGTATGGGGTCATGGAGTAGATGATTGCTTCAACGGACTTGAAAGCATCGTCTCCAATTTCAACGTCACGCATCATTTTTCCCACACCCGGAATCATCGATATCAAATCCTTCATATTGCCCATTTTCTTAATCTGGTTAAGCTGGGCCAAAAAGTCATTGAAGTTGAACTTATCCTTGATAAGTTTTTTCTTCATTTCGCGGGCTTGCTTTTCGTCGTATTGCTCCTGAGCACGTTCTACAAGTGAAACGACATCACCCATGCCCAGTATTCTGTCCGCCATACGTTCCGGATGGAAAACATCCAGCGCATCCATCTTCTCTCCACTTGAGATGAATTTCAATGGCTTTGTTACAACGCTTCTGATGGATATCGCAGCACCACCTCGTGTGTCACCATCCAACTTCGTAAGAACTACTCCGTCAAAATCAAGTCGATCGTTGAACTCTTTAGCTGTATTTACAGCATCCTGTCCTGTCATTGCATCAACGACAAAGAGCGTTTCCGAAGGGTTGACCTCAGCCTTTATCGAAGCAATCTCCTGCATCATCTGCTCGTCGATTGCAAGACGTCCGGCGGTATCTATGATTACTGTATCGAAAGCATTCTCTTTGGCGTGACGGATACCATTCTTTGCAATTTCAACTGGATTTTGATTTCCATCTTCAGTATATACCGGAACAGCGATCTGTTCTCCAAGAATTTTCAACTGCTCTATGGCTGCAGGACGATAAACGTCGCAAGCAACAAGCAAAGGGCTGCGCCCCTTTTTGTTTTTGAGCATATTGGCAAGCTTACCGGAGAATGTAGTTTTACCGCTTCCCTGAAGACCTGCAATGAGAATCACTGCAGGAGAGCCACCAAGATTTATATCCGTGGCTGTTCCTCCCATTAAGATGGCGAGCTCGTCACGCATGATTTTGGTCATCATCTGACCCGGCTTTACGGCATTCAGCACGTTTTGTCCAAGTGCCTTCTGCTTCACTTCGTCGGTGAAAGATTTGGCAACCTTATAGTTGACATCGGCCTCAATCAGTGCACGGCGTATCTCTTTAAGCGTTTCGGCTACATTTATTTCTGTTATGCGACCTTCTCCTTTGAGAATCTTGAAACTTCGTTCAAGTCTGTCTGTTAAATTGTCAAACATTTTTTTTGTGTATATATTTTTTCAAATTAAGCGGGTTGCGCTCTATGTGCGTTTTTCTTTTTTGGTATTGACCCGTATCACGCAAATATAAGTAAAAATGTTGACTTTTAAGGTAGATTATAATGTTCCAAAAAAGGTTTATCTTTGAATTGTAAGAAAACAAATATCGTATTGATGCAACAGTTTTTTCTTTCACAGTAGATGTATAGGTTGTCGTTTTTTTTGTTTGTTGCGATTTTAATCTGCTTTGATGTCTCGGCTTCTTTTACAAAGAAACGCCCCGAGCGAGGCTATGTTTACAAAGAGTGGATTGTTGAAAACGGAGACAGTGTGCCTCTTGTTCATCTTGCACCAATTCGTAAATATGCCCGTGGACGCGACATGCGGCGTTATCAACGTATGGTTCGGGCCGTAAGAAAGGTTTATCCTATTTCACTTGAGGCAAAACGCGAAATGCTAGCCATGGAGATGCAACTTAAATACCTTCCAACCAAGCGCGAAAGAAAGGCATACATTGCTTCTGTTCAGAAACGTATTATAAAACAGTATACTCCAATTCTTCGTAAAATGACTATTTATGAAGGCAAGATACTTCTAAAACTCATAGATCGGCAGACCGATTATTCGGCTTATGCTATAGTAAAGGAATTCCGAGGAGGATTCGTGGCAGGTTTTTGGCAGACGATGGCAAAACTTTTTGGCAATAATCTAAAAACGGAATATGATCCGGAAGGTGAAGATCGTCTTTTGGAGCAGATAGTTACCCTTTATGAAAGAGGTGCACTATAAAAAGAAAAAGTGCGTGATACGCACTTCTCAGGTTGAGCTGCCCAGACTCGAACTGGGAACGACAGAACCAAAATCTGCTGTGTTACCATTACACCACAGCTCAGAACCGATGCTCGAAAGCGATGCAAATTTAATTAAAAATAAGAAATCCACAATGCTTCTTTACTAGTTTTGATACTTGGTTGATTCTTTTTTTTAATTTTTCGCAATAACTTTGTGTAAAATGTAAAACCTAAAACTTGAGAAAATGAAAATGATGAGATTTTTTACGGTCGCAGCAATGATGCTTTTTACTATTACAGCCTTTGCACAAGTAAATATTCTTTCGCATAGAGGATACTATACTAAAGACGGAAAGATTGTTACGGATGAAAATTCATTGGATGCTCTTAAGCGTGCACAGGAGGCAAATCTGTATTCTATTGAGTTTGATGTCCATTTAACAGCAGACGATAAGATTGTTATTCATCACGATACTAAGATTGATGGAAATCTTAACTGCCAAAAGAGTACCTTTGATGAAATACGTAAGTATCGTCTTCCTTTTGGCAATCAGATTCCTTCTTTGGAAGAATGGCTTACACAAGCAGAAAAGCATCCTACACTTCAATATGTGATTGAAATAAAGAAACATAGTTGGAAGCGCGAAAAGAAACTTCTCCAGATGGTTGTTGATGCTGTTCATGCGCATAATCTCCAGGACCGTGTGGGTTACGTATCTTTCAGACTAGAAACTTGCAAAGAACTTTTGAAAATAGATCCAAAAGCACGCGTTACATTCAATTCTGCAAATGTACATGAAACTCTTACTCCGGATGATGCGAAGGCATTGGGCTTCTACGGAATTTCGTATCGCATTGATGTATTTTTGAACCATGTAGAGTGGTTGAAGAGATGCCAGGAAATTGATCTTAAATCATTCTTCTGGATGGTTAATAGCAAGTATCTCGTAGATTTGGGTATGGACTTAGGTGTGTCAATCGTTACGACAGACTATGCTGATGTAATTGCGAAATATATTGAGGAACATAAGAAAAAATAGTTTTCTCTTTGGGCGATTGCTCGTGGATTTCCACAAGAGGTGTAGCTTAAAAAGGAGTTTCGGCATATAATCGGAACTCTTTTTTTTTGCCTCGTTAAATCTTTTTTTAGAGCAATTTTCTTGCATTTGAAATATAGCTTTCGGTAGGCTTTCTGACCATAATTTGAAAACTCGCCCTCCTTCATGCATGCTTATTATATGGTATGAGATTATTGGTATACAGATAATCGCCAATATCTAATTGACAATTGGGAATTTACGCATTTTTATAGAACAGATTATCTGGTAGCTCTTTATATGGAAAGGACGGGTAGTCGTTGCGCAGATGATTCCTATGGGGAATGTGAACTCTTGTTGACGATCGTTGACGACGCTTCCAATCCTGTTATTTTTGCAGAAATAGATGCTTTTGATACCCTCTACAAGACGTAATTTGTCCGTCGGCTTATGCTTGAAATTATGTACTTTATATATGTAGCGCCGCACACGAGATTAGTACGTATGCGGCGCTATGAGTAAGTCTATTCTATTTACCACAACTATGTGGCAAGTGGATTTTGACTATTTGATAGAAACTTTTGCCATAGGAGTGTTTACCTTAACAATCTTGTTTCCAATTGTAGCTTTTTTAGCAGTTATATTTACTTCTCTAGCAGAAATGAATGGCTTATTGGAAGCTGCCTTCGTAGGAGCCCCACTCTTCACAATTGTTGCAACACCAGCACCGAAATACCGGAAGTAGCCAAGTATTGAACTGCCACTTGCAGCAAACAATGCATAGTCAGTCTGAAGATTTGTAATCTGATGAGTTGAAGGATCAACACCAAAGACAATTGGTTCCGAACCGGAATTCCCAGCCCAATATCCTGCTTTATTACTTCCTATATTATAAAGTGTATACAAGAAGATACTTCCGTATGATTCATACCCATATGCCATACCATTCAATGTTACAGTATTCTGAGATTTGTCATATGTTGCATACCATTCGAAGTTATCATTGTAGGCAAGATTCTTGATTGAAATGTTACTATCTGTACCATCTTTGGATAGAACTGTAAATGTTTGCTCTGAGCCAGTCAAAGATACCGTATCTGTAATGGTATAGTCTCCAATAACAAGTTCACCAGAATATTGAGGAGCTTCCTTAGTAGCCTTAACATCAAATACAGTCACTGCCTTATCATAGCTATTCGTTGCAACAACAGCAAGTTCATATTCGGTCGAAGCATCAAGACTAGTATATACATCAAGATATGTACCGCCAGTTGTAATTTCTGCCAATTCATTTGCTTTGAATGCAGTACCATATTCTGCAACAAGCTGCTCAAGAGTATAACCCTTACTTGTTAAGTAGTACTCAATAGTCTCCTTATCAGCCAACAATGTAGTAACAGTCTTCACATCCTTACTTTTAGAAGATATGACAAATGCCAAAGAAGAATAATCAGGGAACTGTGAAGAGTAGGATGGAAGTATCTCTGAAACGTAGTATAAATTAGCTTTTACATCGCATTCCGGGACTGATGAAGTCTTGACATTATTGATAATGAACTGGTCTTCAATGTACAAACATTCTGCATCATGTCCACATATCTGTTCTGCGGTTACAGGAGAAACGATACCAACACCATTGACCTTTGCATTTGCTGCAATTGTTACTGCTTCTTCTGCACCAATGGTATATCTTACGCCCAACTTATTGTCTTTTGTATATGGCATTCCAGCAAAGAATCCTACAAGGTTTGTAGCAACATCGCTCGATAGCTCACCATCGATTGTGCAGTCGTTAACATTGTAGCAGCGGTTAGCACCTCCTACGAAAAGACCCGCAGCTGTATTCGCAGCGCAATTTTTCAAAGTGATGTTTCCAAGATTCTGACATCTTGTATAACCGATGCTTCCGTATCCAGCAAGACCACCGATGATTGAACCTGGAGTTGTGTCTGCAGGGTTGCCAGCACCATTTACTACAATGTCGCCATAGTTAACACAATCTGTCATGTTCTTCTGACCTGGAACTCCAGGAATCTCTGTACCATCCTCGGCAGCTGTAGGAAGTGTTTGGGTAGCATCATATATTGCACCGGTAATACCTCCAATACGCATCTTGCGCGTACAGTTGCTAGTGATAGTTCCCTTGTTCACACAATTCGTAAGTATCTGGCTATTATCGCCATAATTACCCATGACTCCTGCAAGGTATTGATATGATGTAGATGCGCTAGGAACTTCGTTCAATGTTAAATCTCCTTCGTTAGTACAATTTGTAAGGGTTGCAACCTTCTCAACGTTTCCGGCAACTCCGCCCAGTACAGCTGAACCAGCAAGATCTGGATGTCCAGCAACTACAAGATTACCATAGTTTGCACAATCAGTAATGCTTGCTCCTGAGAAGTATCCTACAACTCCACCAGTGTAGTTGTTCTTTCCACCAAGTACGATATCCCAATCTCCATAGTTCTTTAGATTACTTATTGAGCAGTTCGTGCATGCAAGTACACCTCCTACAAATGGAGCAGTTCCACCTCCGGTCTTCATAAGAATATTACCTGAAAGCTTTCCATAGTTAGCGCAGTTTGTAACAGGCGTATCTTCAGTTGCTGGAGTATTATAGCTTGTTCCGTGCTTTGCAATTACACCTGCAACGGCTGTTTGGTGGCAACCTCCAACTCCAGCATTACCTGCAGTTCCTGCAGCCCACCTTCCGTTAGCATAAACTTCTCCGTAGTTCTCGCAACCGGTTGCACCGTATATAAGGTTACAAACAACACCAGCAACACCGCAACATGTAGCACTTGCCGTGCCGTCTCCTTCAATAGTTGAATATTCTACTCTTGCGTAGTTTTTAAGTCCAGCAACATCACCTTCAAAGTAGCCTATAACACCACCGACGTTGGCGTAGGTTCCTGATGCCAGTTTGTCTAAATAATATCTTACGCTTCCCTTGTTGATACAGCTTTCGATGTTACCTAGATTAACTGCACTAGCTATTTTCTGTGCGTTGTTTCCACCAAGCACACCTCCTACAAATATTGAACCTGCACTTGCTGCTTCAACGTTGATTGTACCATTGTTAACGCAGTTAGAAAGAAGAACATCATCTCCAGGTGTTGGGGTGAATGCAAGTTGTCCTACAACACCTCCAAAGTAAGACTGCTTTGTAATTGCACCGGAAACAGAAATGTCACCATTGTTGATACAATCATACACGCGACCTGTATTTGAACATGAACCAACAATTGCTCCGAATCTTGCAGCAGCTCCTACGCCTTCAATAGCTATGTCTGCATTGTTTACGCAACCCTTAATGGTTCCTTCATTCAAGGTGCAGATAAGACCGAACACGGAATCAGGAACAGCCGTTACAGACTCGTCAATTACAACATTCTTTACAACACCGCCTTCTTTCAAATCGGAAACCAATGCTGAGATGTTGGCGTTCTTGATTGCAAAGCCATTACCATTCAATGTTCCTGCAAAACTTTCAGCTGGAGTAAGAGTTTCTCCGCCACAGTCAATGTCTGCCACAATAGAGTAAACTGATTCAGCTGGTGCAGCAGCGGCAGTCGCAAGGAAATCCTTCAAGGATGCCAAATCTGAAATTATTATATCCGTAGTCTGAGGAAGTGATGCAAGGTTCAATTCAGGCATCGTGATTAAGTGACCTTCTTTGAGGGTCTTACCTGTAGCTGCGTAAGCTGTTGCTACACGATACGTGCTGTCTGAAGTTCCTCTTATGGTTAGTTTGAAACCTTTTGTGTACTCTCCACCAGGGATTGCGAGAACTACAGATTTTGTGTTTTCAGCAATCTCAGACACGCGAAGTGAACTAATACCTGCATATGGACTTAGGCCCAAAGCTTCATCCATAGAGAAAGAACCGGAAACAGGTTCGTCACCAACTGCCTGTAAAATAACAGTGTGAAGGGCTTCGTTTGCGGAAATTTTAATGAATGACTGAGCGCAAGTCAAAGCAACATTGTTCGTGGCGGTTACACCATAGAGAACCGATAGATTGTTTGCAATAGAACCTGCCACATACTTCTGTGATGAAGGCAGTTCAACCATCTTTGTTTCCGCGTTGTAAGCTTCGGCAGGATAAATGAGCATTACCTGACCTGTAATAGAAGTCTGAATGTTGAATGAACTCTTTCCAGCACTTTCCTCTGGAACTGCAACATCCTCACTCTGCGAAGTTTCAAGTGATACAACTTTTACAACATCACCTTTGCTCCATAGTAGTTTTGTATCGGCTAAAGATGTACGTGTTGTTTCGTCGATTGAAACACCAATCGTACGCTTTGCCTCGAGAAGATCTGTGGTTGTTTCTTTTGTACAACCTACGGCTAGCATTACCAATGCCAAACCGAGAAATAGAATGGATTTTTTCATCTTGAATTCTTTTTTTGGTTTGACATTAATCCCATGTACCCTCTTCAGGTACCAGGTCATTATTAACAACACTTGATGCGAATCCAGACTCGGTGTAAAGTCCAAGTTCTTTCAATGTTGGATTAGAATAAAATTTCCTCTTCATTTTTTTTGTATGTTAAAATGATTAAAAATTATTGTCATATATTTGGGTGTAAAAATAATTTTTTTTGTGGTATAAATATGCTTATATTCAAAAAAATGTTGTTGCATCCGTAAAAAAAGTTACCGAGTGATAGGTGAAACGACCAAAATAAGCCTTGAAGTGACAACGAATTAGAAAAACTTGGTTGAAAAAGTAAATTGATTAAGATTTTGACATAAATATTCTTGAAGCGTTGAATGTCGTTTTTAATGTGTAACATATGAATTCGACCTATTCATAGCTATTTGTTAATTGATTTTTTGTTGGAATATGAAACTGCATGTTTATTCTATAACTTCTTCTTTGCACGACCAAAATGCACTGGCCACTGCGGAGAAAGATTTTCTTTCAAGAATTGAATCCTGTGGAGGATTCGAGTTCAATTTTCATGGAAGTGATTTTTCAGGGTATAATTCCATTGAACGTAACATTATCTTTATTCGAACGGGTGGTACGGAAGGCTTTTTCAAATCCTTAAATCTAAAAGGGGATGTAACTTTGCTTTCTACGGGATTCCATAACTCCTTGGCAGCTTCCATGGAAATACTTGCATATCTTAGAATGCAAGGACAGAAGGGACGTATTCTGCACGGAACGCCTGAAAGTATAGCTGCTGATATTCGGGAAGAGAAGCCTTCAGACTTTGAACCCAAATGCTTCTTGCGCCCGCTTACTAAAGTAGATTTTCATCTTCAAAGAGCAGGCGTGATTGGCAAGCCTTCAGATTGGTTGATTGCTTCCCAAACAGACTATACAAAGGCGCGTGCGCTTCTTGGTATTGAAATCGTTGATATCCCGATGGAAGAACTCCTTTCAAGACTTAAATTCTTTAAGGGGGATATCCGCTCGTTTGAAGGCTCTATGGCCGTTTATTCAGCTTTGAAGGAAATTGTGAAGGACTTTTCTTTGTCGGCACTTACGCTTAGATGTTTCGATTTACTGGATTCTATTCATAATACAGGATGCCTTGCACTTTCGAAACTTAATGCGGAAGGTATTGTAGCAGGATGTGAAGGGGATATTCCTGCCATGATATCGATGATGATTGCCAGAGAAATGACCAATAGTTCATCTTTTCAATGTAATCTATCGCGTATAACGGGGGATGATCTCCTTTTTGCTCATTGCACTGTGCCGTTGGACATGGTCTCTAGTTTTACCTATGACACTCACTTCGAGTCTGGCATTGGTACTGCCATTCGCGGAACGATTCCAATGTCGCAGGTGATGCTATATAAGGTCTCCCCAAATCTTGATATGGAAGTTGGAATTCCTGCTGAAATTATTGCTAACCCAACAGAAAACAATCTGTGTAGAACTCAAATTGTAGTTCGCGCCTCTAATGCGTCACACTATTTTCTGGAAAATCCGCTTTCGAACCACCATATTGTTTGTAAGCGCTTCTAAAGTGTTGGTGTGATAGTCCGGACAATATTGATTTGAGGGGTAATCTTACTTCGCTGTAGTTATGGGAAGAGATTTTGCAAATGGATTGTAGGGTCTCCAGGTCTCCAAAAATATTCGTTGTAAACATTCGATAAGCGGGTGTCAAAAAAATGTAACTACTTAGCAGGGTTTTTTCCATAATCGTTGTGCCTAAATTCATTTTGGTATGATAAGCATATCGAAAGAAGTCTTAAGAACTTCGTCCAATCGTC
>JAGHTK010000072.1 GCA_018065435.1 Candidatus Alistipes equi | reverse complement strand
ACGTTATAAACAATAATGAACAAATCAAAGCAGTGAAGCAAGCCTTCGATCGACTAAGTTTAGCCGAGAAAGCGGCCTAAAATCACTTGCGAAACTTGAGTCACTTTTATCTTTCACCCTAAGATTCTGCTTATGCAAAAGTTGATTTGCACCATACCGAACTGCACATTCTTCCCAAATCTCAAGGGCAAATTCGCAAATAACAGTATCTCAGCATATTAAGTTTATGAACACCTTATCACAGTTGTATGTCCTATAGAAGATGGATGAATGTCAAACATGTTTTTTTCAAATTTTTGTATTTTTGTATAAACGCTACAAAAAAAATGTTTAAGTACCTCACCATAGTCATTGCCGTGGCGACATTACTTTGTTGCGGCACTTCCGGTGGAAAAAAGGAGTCTATGACCACCCCAGTTAAAGAACCTGTAAGATACACGTTTCGTGTGATTAACACATACCCACACTCTACACAAAGCTATACTCAAGGGCTGGAATATGTTGAAGGCACTATGTGGGAAGGCACTGGATTAAATGGGATGTCCTATCTTCAAACAATCTCGCTTCTTAACGGAAAGGTTACTCATGTAAACAAACTGCCAAATAGCGAATTCGGTGAAGGCATAACCCTACTGGATGGAAAAATATACCAGTTAACATGGCAGTCCCATACAGCCCATATATACGACCTAAAAACCAAAAAACATATCCAAAAGGCGAGATACAAAGGAGAAGGTTGGGGACTGGCGAATGATGGTGAGAGAATCTATCTTAGCGACGGGACATCAACCATAAGAATCATTGAACGCGATACATTCAAGCAAAGCGGAAGTATAGAAGTTACCCTGCGCGGACAGCGCGTTGAACTGCTCAATGAATTGGAGTGGATTGAAGGCAAGATATGGGCCAACATATACACCACGCACTTTATCATCATCATAAATCCAAAAAACGGAGAGGTTGAAGGCATTGCCAATTTGGAAGGGATTCTTCCACCAGAGCAGACTGACGAAAATACGGATGTTCTTAACGGCATTGCTTACGACAATGAACAAAAGCGCATTTTCGTCACAGGAAAGAATTGGCCGAAAATATTTGAAATAGAATTAATCGAAATCTAGATATGACACACGTTAAGAAGATACCTGAAATGACGTTCGAGGAAAAATCCGAAAGAATAAAGGAATTATTCCACAACTATCCTTTTATAGAGTTGTCCGAACTTGAAATTGCAAGGACACTTGGAAGAGTGACTCGTAGTCTGAAGGATGACACGCACAAGATCTTATCGAATCTTCTTTCTAAAGAATACCTTATAAAGACAAATACTTTTCTTTATAGACGTTCCTTAAAGAATATGGAGCACTATACAGGAGAAGTTATAAGCATCTCTCGCTTTGGAAGTGTGTTTCTGCATTCCGATCAATTCGATAAAGACATTGATGTAGGTAATGTATCTAACCTAAGAGTTTTCATTGGTGATCAGGTTAGCTTCGTAATCAAAGAACAAACTTACAACAAGATTTATGGTGTTATCGACAAACTCGAAGAGCGTTCCAAACAGAATTTCATTGCTACGGTAGTTGATCAAACTGCAAGTCAGAATAAGTTATTTATCGTAGTCAAGGGAAGAGAAATGACTGCGGTATGTTCCCGCAAAAAAGCAATAAATTGCAAGGTTGGAGATAAACTAGTCACACGAGCTTTAAGGTGGGAAGAAGGACAACTGCCGGAAGTTGAACTTGTAAAGATTCTCGGACAACGCGGGGATAATGAAACTGAGATGCATGCCATTATGGAAGAATATGGTCTACCATATGAATTTCCGAAGGATGTCGTAAAGCAAGCAGATAAAATATCGTCCAAAATCACACAAAAGGAGATTAAATCACGCCTTGACATGCGACAGGTAACAACATTTACAATCGATCCGGCGGATGCGAAAGATTTTGACGATGCACTTTCACTTAGGCCACTTGATGAAGGAATTTGGGAAGTAGGCGTACATATTGCCGATGTCACGCACTACGTATCAGAGCAAAGTCTGATAAACGAAGAAGCCTTAAAACGTGCCACTTCTATCTATCTTGTGGATCGTACCATTCCAATGCTACCGGAGCGTTTGTGCAACGAACTATGTTCTTTGCGTCCAGATGAGGATAAACTGTGCTTTTCGGTAATATTTCATATCAAGGAAGACGGAACAGTTCTCAAACGTGATTTTTCAAAGAGCGTTATACGTTCCAATCGTCGCTTTGCGTATGAAGAGGTTCAACAAATCATCGAAGGCAAAGATGGCGATTACGCCCTGGAGTTGCGCACGCTCAATAGAATTGCCCAAAAACTGCGTGAGGCTCGTTTTAAGAGTGGTTCCATCACATTTGAACGCAAAGAGGCAAAGTTTTTGTTGGATGAAAAGGCTAGGCCTACTGAAATTTTCTTCAAGGAGCAGAAGGAGGCCAACCAACTCATTGAGGAATTCATGTTACTAGCGAACAGAAGCGTTGCCGAACTATGTTCAAAAAAGAATGGTCGTCCTCGCACAATGATTTACAGAATTCATGACAAACCAAATTCTGAAAAACTTAATAATCTTCAGAGCATGGCCCACAGATTTGGTCATAATCTACAGATAGGCAAGAAGCATGACCAATATACGGAATTAAACAACCTTATTAACAACGTCAGAGGTCAAGTTGAAGAGAATGTCATTACAAACCTTGCGCTTCGAGCAATGTCAAAAGCATGTTACTCTTCTGTAAACATCGGGCACTATGGGCTGGGATTCAAGTTTTATTCACACTTCACTTCACCAATCCGCCGTTTCCCAGATATGATTGCTCATAGAATTCTTAAAGGATACCTTGAGGGAGACAGAGCTCCAAAGCAAGACAGTCTGGAAGCATTGTGTGAACACTGTTCCGACATGGAGATTCTTGCAGCTACGGCAGAAAGAGAATCAATCAAATACAAGATGGTTGAATATATGCTCGGGCATAAGGATGAAATCTTCCATGGTCACATCACTGGAATATCAGCAGGAGGATTCTACGTAGAATTGAACGACTCGCTTATTGAAGGATTCGTAAATGAAATCGAAGGTGGTATGATTGGTGAATATGATCAGCTCTCCATAACTGTATTTGGTAAGGCAGGGACTCATACATATTCCATAGGAGACAAAGTAACACTTCAGGTGTCCAAGTGTGATTTAGCAAAGCGAACAATATTCTTCAAGGCTTTGGAAATAACCAAATTGCCTACAACTTTTGCAAAAGTTGCCCAGCCTAGCAAAAAGGAGAAAACTATAAAAAAGCACCATCGAAAAAATGGTAGCCATTGACAAGATATTTCAAAGTATTCTAGAGGGCAGAGCAATCACAAAAGAGAAAGCTCTAGTCCTCTATTTGAATGCACCATGTGGCGAGATAGCCTACGTGGCGGATGAACTTCGCAAAAAGGTCAAAAAAGATAGTAACATTGTCACATGGCAAATTGATCGTAACATCAACACAACCAATGTTTGCATATCATCCTGCCGTTTCTGTAACTTTCATCGAAAGCCACATGAAACCGATAAACATTTTATAACTCCCATCGATGAATACATCAAAAAAACGGAGGAGCTTATCAAAAAGGGTGGAGACCAAATTCTTCTTCAGGGAGGTCTTCATCCCAAATTAGGCATTCAATACTACGAATCTCTTTTCCGAGAGCTGAAAGCAGCCTTTCCCAAAATAAAGCTCAACGCTCTTGGTGCCCCAGAAATTTCTCACATTGCTCGTATCAGTTCCATCTCTACCATCGAAACGCTTTCAAGACTAAAGGAAGCCGGACTTGACACACTACCGGGTGCTGGTGCTGAAATTCTAAGCAATCGTGTACGAAAAATCATATCCCCTGCAAAACCATCCGTTGAAGAATGGATACGTGTCATGCGAGAAGCTCACTCTCTTGGGATTCCATCAACTGCCACGATGATGTATGGAAGCGTTGAAAGTATAGAGGAGCGAATCGACCATCTTTTCATTTTGCGCGAGATACATGAGCAAAAGCCCGCCTCAAGCATTGGATTTACGGCATTTATTCCATGGATTTATCTCTCACGTGGCACAGAACTTGAAAGAATGGGATATCGAACAAAATTTTCGGCCACGGAATACCTTCGAATTATAGCTATCAGTCGCATTATACTCTACAACATTCCCAACATCCAGGCATCGATTCTTACAGTTGGAATACCAACGGCTCAAATGGCCTTACATAGTGGGGCAAATGACCTAGGTTCAATACTTTTAGAAGAACACGTTGTATCAAGTGCGGGCAAGACATGTAGAGTTGATCAAGCCATGATGGAGAGTGTAATTCGCGGTGCCGGTTTCACACCAAGACTTCGAGACCAACTTTACAACTACAGATAAAGCCTGACTAATACTAAAGCCAAATAAACAGAAACGTTATTAGCAAAAACAGAGCTAAAAAAACATCGCAGCAAGCAGGATTGATGTGCTTGTGAAATGATTTTCGTGTTAGGCAGCATATATAAAGTCTGAAGTTATGTAAAGAATCTTTGAGTCAGAGGTTAATACAATCTAGTTCTTTCATAGTTGGAGTTTATATGTAGAAAATAATCTAAGATGGTAAAGCCATCAAATGAAATGAGTTTTATTCATAATAGTTTGTATACTGAATAAAAAGAGCTAATTTTGTTCAGTACATAATAGTAAATGAATGAAAACTATCGTCGCAAAGCAAAGAGAAGAAAGGGATAAACTGCTTTCCTTTGAGTATCAAAAGAGGAGTAGTCATGCCAAAGCAGTTCTTTACAGAGATTCCAGGCCAATAAAACTAATCACCGGGCCAAGACGGGCTGGAAAGTCCGTACTTGCTATTCAGATGCTTTTAGACAAGAACTTCGCGTATCTAAATTTCGATGATACGGCGCTGCTTGAAAAATTCTCTGAAGATGCTGTGGAACAAGCTCTTGGCGAAGTGTACCCCGGATATGAATTTTTACTTCTTGATGAGATTCAGAATCTAGATGGTTGGTCGATGTGGGTCGAGAAGCTCTACAGAAACGGGGTCAATATGGTCATCACAGGTTCTAATGCAAACCTTCTTTCCTATGACCTTGCTGCCGTCCTTTCCGGCCGCTATGTTGAAATTCGTTTGTTCCCATTCTCAGCAATGGAGTATATGGAATATCTTGACTATTCGGTTGAATCCGAAACGCCATCACAGACGGCAAAAACCAATAATTGTCTCGAAATGTTTATGAAATTAGGCGGATATCCTGAGATTGCAAAAACACCTCAGGTGACCTCAGGATACCTATCCGCGCTATACGATTCGATAATTATGAAGGACATAGTCCGTCGTTATAAGGTGCGAAAAGTGGAGGAACTATACAACGTAGCAGATTGGCTTCTTTCGAACTTTACGAATCCGTTCAGTGCAACATCACTTGCCGAAGAGTTGAGTATGTCTAGCGTCCTTACAATTCAAAAGTTCACCAGTTATCTTCAGAATACATTTCTCTTCCAATATTTGCCACGTTTCTCAAATAAGTTGAAGTTGATGAAGAAGGCCGACAGAAAGGCATATGTCGTGGACAATGGCTATATAATGGCTCGCGCCTTTGAGCTTTCTGCGAATATGGGGAAGCTACTAGAGAACCTAGTCTTCCAAGAACTACTCAAAAGAGGCTATGACATCGAGAAATACGAGCTGTTCTATTACCACTCACGCAATGATAAGGAAACCGATTTCGTCTGCCGCAGAGGAGTCAAAGTAGAGCAGATGATTCAGGTGTGCTATGATATGAGTGCTACAATAACCCGCAAACGTGAGGTGAAATCCCTTACCGAATGTGCGGGTGAACTTAAGTGCGACTCACTTTCCATCATCACTTGGAATCAGGAGGAGACAATAGAATGGGATGGATATAAAATAATGGTTATCCCGCTCCGAAAGTGGATACTGGAAAAGTTCTAAAGCTTTTGGCGAGACACAAAACTTCCTAATTTTTAAGAAGAGTAGTTTTGAAGGGTGGTTTGTGTAGTTCCACAAAAGGATATAAGGGGATGTCACAACATATCACGCGAGAAAACACAAAGAAGGATAACGAATATAACAAACTTGCACCCATACTGAAAAATTATTAGCAGAAGCAGAGATAAAAACCAAAGCATCGTAGCAGACATAATTGACGTGCTTAAAAAAATTGGTTTACATGTTCGGCAAAAATTTCCGTTTGAGCAGATGAAACTGGATTGATTATGAAAGTGTTATAGATTACGCCTTGTGTCGGCATTATGGAATCAAACAAAGTTCAAAGCATTTCTCAACCTCATTATTGTGCTGTATTCCGCGTTGGAAATATTGATTTTCTCTTGTTCATATGCACGGATAAGCCTGATTGCCACGCCGGACTTCGCAGAAAGTTGCTCTTGGGTGAATCCGTTGATTTTACGTGCGGTTTTCAGCCATGAATTATCTCTGTTTTTGCTTCCGATAATGTCCG
>JAGHTK010000091.1 GCA_018065435.1 Candidatus Alistipes equi | reverse complement strand
GACGATTGGACGAAGTTCTTAAGACTTCTTTCGATATGCTTATCATACCAAAATGAATTTAGGCACAACGATTATGGAAAAAACCCTGCTAAGTAGTTACCAATTTTTGTCTTTAAGCGACTCGTTAGAATTCATCTTTTAATAACTATTCTTAAATTTGCAGTTTGAACTAAAATAAAACACGATATGCAGTTATCAGACAAGTATCAACCACAGGAAATAGAAGACAAGTGGTATGAATATTGGATTGAAAATAAATTCTTTCATTCGACGCCTGACTCGCGTCAGCCATACACGATAGTTATTCCGCCACCGAACGTTACGGGAATGTTACATATGGGTCATATGCTTAACAATACATTGCAGGATGTTCTTGTTAGACGTGCCCGTCAAAAAGGTCTAAATGCTTGCTGGGTTCCCGGCACGGACCATGCTTCGATTGCTACCGAAGCGAAGGTCGTAGCAAAACTTGCAAGCGAGGGAATACAAAAGAAAGACCTTACGCGAGAGGAGTTCCTTCGTCATGCGTGGGAATGGAAGGAAAAACATGGAGGTATTATTCTTAAACAACTTCGTAAACTAGGTGCATCGTGCGATTGGGATCGTACATGTTTTACGATGGATGATACTCGTACGGAAGGCGTTTTGAAGGTTTTTTGTGACCTTTATGAAAAAGGCAAGATATATAGAGGAGTCCGCATGGTACATTGGGATCCGAAGGCCCTTACTGCACTTTCGGATGAAGAAGTCGTTTACAAGGAGTCCCAGGGTAAACTCTACTATTTGCGCTATATGCTCGAGGGTTCGGATAGATACCTTGTTGTAGCTACGACGCGTCCGGAGACTATCCTTGGAGATACGGCAGTTTGCCTAAATCCGAAGGATCCGCGATATGCAGATATTCCAGAGAATGCACGAGTTATGGTTCCACTTGTGGGTCGTAGCATACCTGTTATTCGAGATGAATATGTCGACATTGAGTTTGGAACGGGAGCCTTGAAAGTTACCCCGGCACATGATGTGAATGACTATATGTTGGGTGAAAAATATGGTCTTGAGACTATCGATATTTTCAACGACAATGGAACAATCAATGATAAGGTGGGTCTGTATGTTGGAATGGACCGCTTTGAGTGCCGCCGCGTGATTGAGAACGATTTGCAAAATGCAGGCCTTTTGGAAAAGGTTGAGGCGTATACCAATAACGTAGGATATTCTGAACGTACGGGCGTTGCAATCGAGCCAAAACTTTCTATGCAATGGTTCATGTCTATGAAGGAAATTTCCAAGCCTGCAACAAAGGCCGTTTTGGAGGATGTTATCAAATTTGTTCCTGAAAAATATAAGAATACATATCGCCATTGGATGGAAAATATTAAGGACTGGTGTATCTCACGTCAGTTGTGGTGGGGACAACGCATACCGGCATATTACCTTCCAAAGGGTGGATACGTTGTGGCACCGACTTCGGAAGAAGCTCTTCGTCTAGCACGTGAAAAGAGCGGGAATCCAAACCTTGCACTTTCTGATTTGCGGCAGGATGAGGATGTTTTGGATACATGGTTCTCTTCATGGCTTTGGCCAATATCCGTGTTCGATGGCATCCGCAATCCAGACAACGAGGAGATAAAGTACTATTATCCTACGAACGATCTTGTTACTGGTCCGGACATCATTTTCTTCTGGGTTGCAAGAATGATTATGGCAGGCTATGAATATCGTCAGTTGCCTCCATTCAGAAATGTATATTTTACAGGTATTGTTCGCGATAAATTGGGACGCAAGATGTCAAAACAACTTGGCAACTCGCCCGATCCGTTGGAACTTATCAAGCAGTATGGTGCGGATGGAGTTCGCGTAGCGATGATGTTATGTACAAGCGCAGGAAACGATTTGATGTTTGATGAGGCTTTGTGCGAGCAGGGACGTAATTTCGGAAATAAGATATGGAATGCATTCCGTCTTGTTTCAGGATGGCAGGTTGATAAGACGAAGCCACAACCTGAAGAATGTCGTAAGGCTGTTGAGTGGTTCACGCACAAACTGAATCGTGCTGCTCTGGAAATGAACGCAAATTTTGATAGCTATCGCCTGTCTGATGCACTTAAGACGATGTATTCACTTTTCTGGGATGACTTTAGCGCATGGTATCTTGAAATCATCAAGCCTCAGTACCAATGTCCAATAGATGGTCGTACGCTTGAAGAGACGAAGAACTTCTTTGAAAAGCTGATGGAGTTGATGCATCCATTTATGCCATTCATCACAGAAGAAATATGGCATGCTATAAGGGAACGTGGAGAAAAACAGACAATCGTTCTTGCACGTCAGATGGAAGCCGAACAAATAGACGTTACACTTCTTGAACGTTTTACACTTTTGGAGGAGGTTGTGACAAATATTCGCAATATCCGCAAGCAGAACAATATTCCGCAGCGTGAGTCTTTACGTTTGAAACTTATTTCGGATGAAAACTATCCAGAAGAATTCGAAAGCATTCTTCTTAAAATTGGTAATCTAAGCTCGATAGAGCGCGTGTCGCAGGGTGAGACTTTGGATCAGGGATTCATCGTTAAGACGACCCAATATTTTGTTCCTCAGTCCCAAAGTGTCGACAAGGAAAAACTTAGAGCGGAACTAGAGGCCGATCTTAAATATCAAGAAGGTTTCCTTCGTAGTGTTATGGCAAAACTTACGAACGAACGTTTTGTCAACGGAGCCCCTAAGGCGGTTGTAGATAAGGAGTACGCTAAAAAATCGGATTCCGAAGCGAAGATTGCAGCATTGCGCGAACAACTTGAGGCTCTCAAATAAATGTTAAGTATCACAATTTATACTGACGGCTCGTCAAAAGGCAACCCCGGTCCGGGAGGATACGGGGTTGTGATGTTGGCCGGTCCATACAGAAAAGAAATTTCTGAGGGATTCCGTTTGACGACTAATAATCGTATGGAACTTCTTGGTGTATGTGTTGCTTTGGAAGCAATCAAGCGTCCGGGATATGATGTTACCATCTATTCAGATTCCAAATACGTGGTCGAGGCCGTTGAAAAACATTGGGTAACCAGTTGGATAAGAAAGAACTTCAAGGACAAGAAGAATCCTGATCTTTGGATTCGTTTTATGGAGGTGTATCTAAAACACAATGTTCGCTTTGTGTGGGTAAAGGGACATGCCCAAACAGTGGAAAACAATCGTTGTGATGAAATGGCAGTCGCTGCTTCAGATAACTCAAATCTTTCCATTGACAGCGGATATGAAGATGGTCCGGGGTCGGATTTCTATCAAAGACTTGCAGCAATGCGAAAACGGCTTGGAATGTCCCCTTCGCTGGAATTGGATCTGTAGCGGTTTCCTATAATAAAGTAACCTGATTTTTCGAAGAAGACCATAAGCGGTCTTTTGGGTGCGTATTTTCTGTAGACTAACTCGGGATTTTTGAAAATATTTCATGGGTTCTTTCCAACTTACTTTCAAATACAGTTAAAGCAAATTAGGATTGCTTTTTATTCTACCCTTTAGGTAAGAATCTTTTTTTCAAATTTGGTGCTTATAAAAGTTTTCGGATTACCATCGAATCTTTACGTCGCGATTACAGTTCTCGAATTGACATATGAATAACTTTGGAGTTCGTTTAGAATATGCCTATTTTTGTTAAATGTAAAGATTGTCGTGTATTGATTGTTGTATATACGAACACATTGATAATAAGTAAATTGCCACATTTACACAAGGCTGTTGTTTATAAATGACATTACACATGAAAGAGAATTGTACCTTAGAACAGGTTATTCAGGTTGTAAAAGATGCCTCTCCACTTATGGTTGAATCTTTTGAAATAGAGGAGAAAATCGGAGGCGCTGTGAATTTGGTGACCACGTCGGACAATGCAGTCCAAAAATTTCTATATGAGCATCTTACGGCGCTACTTCCAGGTTCGGGTTTTTTTGGCGAAGAGGTTGTAACACCCAGGACGGATGCTGAGTATGTATGGGTCGTTGATCCAATAGATGGAACATCCAATTATGCACGTTCGGACAGGGATTGCGCAATATCTGTTGCATTGAAAAGAGACGACGAACTTCTTATGGGAGTTGTATATTCTCCTGCAAGAGGTGAACTTTATTCAGCAGAAAAAGGAAAGGGAGCCTTTCTTAACGGGAAGAAAATCAGCGTGTCGAAGCGCACTTCACGCGAGGCTCTGCTCTTTACGGCTATGAGTATCTATTACAAGGAATATGCCGGACTTTGTGCTGCGGTTATGGAGGAGGGTTTTCGTCGCTTTAACGATATACGCAGGTATGGCTCCGCAGCCGTTGAAATATGTCAACTGGCAAGGGGATATGCTGAAATGTATTTTGAGTTAAGACTCAACGCTTGGGATTATGCTGCATCAATGCTTATTTTAACCGAGGCGGGCGGATATGTAAGCGACCATGATGGTGTTCAACCATCGTTGACAGGTTCGGATATGATATGTTGTGCAAATTCTAAGGAGAACCTTTCGGAACTTTTGCAGATAATAAAAAAACATATTGTAAAGCTTCCGTATACAAAAAGTTGATTCAAACGAAAAGGTAAGAATATGAAAAGAATAATACTCATTATTTGTACAGTAATAATTTCGCTGTGCGCCTATTCACAAAGTTATTTCCAATCTTCGCTTCCGTGTGAAAAGAAGTCGGGATATAATGTCTATGGCGTTGTGGAATGTGAAGGCTCGCCACTTAAAGGGGTGCATGTTTCAGATGGATACGATATAGTACTTACGGATGAAAATGGATGCTACTATCTAAATACAAAGAAGCAAAACGGAAATATATTCATTACATCTCCCTCGGGTTACGATTATCTATGCGATAAGGGAGGCATACAGCAATTCTGGGCAAAACTTTCCAAAGATGTAAATCTCCAGGAACGACACGATTTCTGTCTTAAACTAAGGGACCAAACGAAGTATCTTCTTGTCGGAGTTTCGGATTTGCACCTGTGTAAGCCGTATGGCTTGGAGCAGTTCAAAAGTGTTGTAATGCCACAACTAAGAAAAACTCTTAAAAAGTATCGCGACTGGCCACAATATACAATCAATGGTGGTGATACAAGTTTCGATAAGTTCTGGTACGAATATAACTTTAAGATTGGAGATGCAAGACGATTTTTAGAGCAGGTTAACTATCCTACACCAATGTTCCTGGCAATGGGTAATCATGACCATGATAGTGCTGTTGCTGCTTCACCAGACACATTCTTTAGAGCCGAGGAGGCTTTCCGTGAGACTTTCGGCCCAACATACTACTCCTTCAATATCGGTCAATTTCATTACATCATCTTTGACAATATCTATTATAAAAATACAAAGGTCAAAAAAGCGGCTGTCGGAGCTGCTGGTAAACGCGACTATCTGCACTACATCACAGAAAATCAAATAGAGTGGATAAAAAAAGATCTTTCCTATGTGGATAAGTCCACTCCTGTAATCATCTGTTCGCATTGTCCTCTGCTTTTTTATAAGGGACTTTCGACAAAGAAAATTTTTAGCAAGTTTGCTGATGGAAATAACCTTAGGGATTTTCTCAATCTTTTCCGTGATTACGAAACACATATGATAAGCGGACATTCACACCGCCGTGCGACTGTTAAGCTGGATTCTATGAACTTTACGGATCATAACATTACCTGCATTCTTACGCATCGTTGGGAAAAGGCTATGGATGTAAGTGCAAAACGCCATTTCTCGGGAGAGTGTTCACCTGTGGGATATGAAGTGATTGAGGTAGACGGCAAAAATCTTAAGTTTACTTTCCACTCTATTGCTGATGGTGAGAAAAAGCAGTTTCGTGTTTGGGATTTGAATTCAGTACGTGACTATTGCATAAAATCCCAGAGATATGAAACCTTTATCGAACATTACAAGGACCGTTGGACAGATTTTCGAACGCTTGAGGATAACCAGATACTTGTAAATGTATGGGCATGGAATCCGAAATGGAAAGTCGAAGTCATAGAAGATGGTGTACAACTTAGCGTTACGCGCAAGCGCTTCGAAAGTCCGCAGTATGTTTTCTATGACGATATCCATTATACGGCCGATAGAAATCATTTCGGAAAAGGTCATAGTCACAATACATCGGCAAATATGTTTTTTGCTAAATGCACAAAAAAGAAATCCAAAATTATAGTTAGGGTTACGGACGAATATGGTAGAGTATACACAGAACGCTTTACTCGTCCTAAGAAATTTACTCCTGACGCACAATAAAAAAAGATTCATATGAAACGCATCGTTATTATTTTATTGCTTGTAGTTTCCATCGTGATGTTTTTTGCCTGCAACGGCCGTGACAGGGAAGAGGACAAGTATGCATACTTTTTAGTTGTAGGAGATGACCTTACTTGCGAACCTGGGTCTGAGACTATTCTGGAGTCCTTCAAATATGAACTTCTAACAGCATTCAATAACGTTGGAATCAATGCTACGGATGATACTATGATTAATGCCATTACACCAGTTTGTAACAAATATAATCAAGGTGTTATTTCGGGTACTGTAATTATAAGAAAGGTTGATACTCAAAGTCAAACATCCGTTGATATCTTTACCTTTCGTCTAATAAAAAAATCTGAACCTCAAACGAAAAACTAAATATTTATGGGAAAAAGAACCGCTTTATTTTGTCTACTGATAGTGATATGTTTCTCACTTTCGGCACAGACAACATTTTCTTCAAAACTTACAGCCAAACCCAAAAAAGGATCGAACGTCTATGGTGTGGTTGAATGTCAGGGAAAGCCTCTTTGTGGGGTAGCCGTTTCGGACGGGCAGGAAATTGCCCTAACGGATAAAAAGGGTGTCTATTCATTCCTTTCTTCGAAACGTTATGGATATGTTTTCATAATACTTCCTTCGGGATATGAAATAGAAACGAAAAATGCCGTTCCACAAATTTGGGCGAATCTTGATAGAGAAACAAAAGAGGCGGAGCGTCATGATTTTTCTCTTACAATGCGCAATAATGACCAACACGTAATGATTGCGGTTACGGATATTCATATTGCAAACAAATTCGATGATATCGACCAATTCAAAAATGTATTTATGCCTCGTTTCAGAGAAGAGGTCGAAAAGTATCGTTCTAAGGGACTTCCGGTTTATTCCATGTGCATGGGAGATACAAGTTTTGACCGCTTTTGGTATCAGTACTACTTCTCCATTTTGGATTTCATTCCGCTTTTGGAGCAAGTTAACTATCCTGTGCCAATCTTCCATACCACGGGAAATCATGATAATGATGCGGCAACACCACAGGGAGAGGATATGGATTTCCGTTCCACAGAGAAGTACCGCAGCGTATTCGGACCTACGTTCTATTCTATGAACATAGGAAAGATTCATTATATCATGCTTGATAACATTTATTATCTTAACAAACCTGTCGAAACTCCTACTTTTCCAGGACTTACGGGAGACCATTCCTACGAGTGTCATCTCAATGATGAAGAATTGACATGGCTAAGAAAAGATCTTGCGTTGGTCGATAAGGATACTCCGATTGTTGTCGGAATGCATGGCCCTGCATACATCTACGTTGGTACTTCAAAGAAAATACGTACGAAATTCCATGGCAACGAACTCCGTAGCAAAGAGGATTACGTGAATGAATTCTCGGAGGTGCTCAAGGATTTTCGTGAAGTGCATTACGTTACGGGCCATTCGCATATGAATGCCATCTGTTATGGAAAGGATGATACGACAAAATTCCCATACATTGCAAATACCATTGAGCACAATATAACGGGTGTCTGCGGAGCCTGGTGGATGACCTATCCGTATGGAGGCCTGAGCCTTGCACCCGACGGTGGTGATTCTGGATTTGAAGTTTTTCCAATTAATGATAAGCATATAGAGTGGTACTTCGTTTCAAATGACCAGGGATGTGACAAACAGTTCCGCGTCTTTGATATGAACTCCGTTCGTGAAATATATCGTACCTATGGGGATTTCAAACCGATGATTCTTAATTACAAGAAACGTACCGATTACGCAAAAATTGAGGATAACATGATTATGGTAAATGTATTTGCATGGGATCCTAATTGGGAATTGCATATATATGAAAATGGTACGGAACTTGTATGGAAACGTGTGATGGCTGAAAATCCTCTATATACGTGGACTTACTACATACCTCATTCAAGTTGGTCCGAGAAATGGAAGCCAAAATATGGCAAGGATGTAAGACCTCACTATTTTATGTGTAAGGCTCAGAAGGCAGATTCAACCATAGAGGTTGTATTAAAGGATACTTTCGGTCATGTATACAAGGAAAGTGTTACACGTCCAAAGCCGTTTAACCGTAGTATGAAATAAGATGGCTGATAAAATCCGATTGGTTGTAGGCGATATTACAAAACTTGAGGTTGATGCCATTGTAAATGCTGCCAATCATACGCTTCTTGGAGGTGGAGGCGTGGATGGAGCTATCCATCGTGCTGCAGGAAGGGAACTTTTTCTGGAATGTAAAACTTTGGGAGGTTGTCAAACGGGACAAAGCAAGATAACAGGTGCCTATCATCTGCCTTCAAAATATGTGATACATACTGTAGGCCCTGTATATCACTGGTATAAAAAGCAACAATCGGCTCTGCTTCTGGCATCATGTTACCACACATCGTTGCTTCTTGCTATGCAGCATGGGATAAAAAGCATTGCTTTTCCATGCATAAGTTGCGGTGTGTATGGCTATCCGATAGAGGAAGCCTCAAAGGTAGCCATAAAGGCAATCCGAGAAAGTGAGTATGATGGTGAAGTTGTGATTTGTTGTTTCTCGGAAAAGGATGCTGCCTGCTATGCTCCGCTTTTATGATTTCGGTAGTCGGTAATTGTCTGAAGTTTAATTTGTTCTTGTTTATCAATTGAGCGAAGACAAACATTCTTGCACGATAGGTGTGCAAGTGATATGTATTGCTTCATTCACACTAAAAAAAATTCATAAAAAGTGTGATTACGGCAATATTGATAATATCGACGAACATAGCACCAACGATAGGGATTATAATAAAAGGAAGAGCAGAATATCGATATTTCGTTGATACAGCTGACATATTGGCTATTGCATTAGGCGTAGCACCAAGTCCAAATCCGCAAAGTCCTGCCATCAAAAGCGCCGCATCATAGTTCTTTCCAAGCAGCGGGAATGCTATATGTCTTGCATATAGGGCAATAAAAGATACTTGGGCGCATAGAATTGCAAGAAGAGGAAGTGCTATGGATTCCAGCTGCCATAGTTTGAGAGACACCATAGCCATTCCCAAAAACAGAATCAGAGATATGTCTCCTATTGCCAGAATGCCGTTCATTTTTAGTTTTGGAACAATTTTTACTTGTTCTGTAACATTACGTATGATAACGGCTGCAATCAGAGAACCAAAATAACTTGGAACTGTAAGTCCTGTCTTTTCGATGAGCTTGCTTATGAGCAATCCCAGAGCCATGGCTAGAAATATCTCATATGTGGCTCTGAGTAAATCCTTGATTAGAATATGTTCCTTAGTCTCGTCTTTGTGCCAAACCTCTTTGTATTCTTTTTCTTGTTCGTCTGTTAGAGCGCTATCCAGTTTTAACTTTCGTATTGTTCTTTCCGAAAGTGGTCCTCCGATTAAAGAGCCCCCGACAAGGCCGAACGTGGCGGCAGCCATAAGAATAGCATCCGCTCCTGAAAGTCCCATTTGGCCTAGTACACTACTGAATCCAGCGGCTGTTCCATGTCCTCCGGCCATTGTGATGGAGCCTGCAGCAAGTCCTAAAATCGAAGATTGTCCCATGGCCTTTGCAAGCACAACTCCGATGATGTCTTGACAGAAGATTAAAATGGAGACAATCACAACCATTGTGACAAGTTTCTTTCCGCCTCTTTTGAGCATAGACATATCGGATTGAAAGCCTACCGTTGTGAAGAATATCATCATACAGATGTCTTTGATCGTGCCATCAAATGAAATTTCACAATCCCAAACCTTGTATGTAAATAGGGTAATGAGCGCTATGAATATTCCACCTATGACTGGATCTGGTATGCAGATCTTAGAAAGCCATGAAAGGCGTCTGTTGATAAAACTTCCAAACAGTGTGGCTAGGATACCTACGGCAGCTGCCAGAAACATGTCAAGTTGCATATTCGAGTCTAGTATATTGGTTTAAGACCTATTTTGTTCATGTGCTTGCGATAATTTTTCAACTGAACTTCGCTGAAGCCTTCCGTTTTCTGGTCATAGTTTTTTGGCGATATGGTCAAAAGCATCGTTCCGTGTGGCTCAATTTCAGCTTCAAATGTATCGTCAACGCTAGTCCATTTGTATATATCCTGCTGACGCCATACATCTCGTAGAGTCTTCTCTCCACGTGTGCCAAGAATTTTCTGTGATATTTTGATTCGACGAGGCTGGGAACTAAGATTGAAAAGTCCTACGGCCAATGAACCATCCTCCAAATGCTTAGCGTAAACAGCTTCATTGTCGTTTAGAACCAGTGCTGCCGCGTGAACTCCAAGTGGATCCTGATTTATATCAATCACTTCACTGTTTGTAAGAAGGCTACGTGTGAATTCATCCATCGAGGCAATGTCACAACCAATAAGAAGTGGAGAGGCGAGCAAGGCCCAAAGTGAAATGTGCGTATACTGCTCAGCTACGGTAAGCTTCGTGTTGTGTAATTTTGGTCCCCATCCTACGGTTCCTACGACCAACATATCAGGATCGGCCCAGTGGCCCGGATGATGGAATGCCCTCCAACGCTCTTGTGTGAAACCAAGTTTTAAGATGCTCTTCCAAGTATCTCGGATATCTCCTGTGGTACGATAACAGTTTACAAGTGGCCACAGTTTGTCAATATCGGCAAATGGGACGTGATTTGAAATACTATATATGATATCGCGACCTGATTCGCGAAGCGCATCGGACATCTCCTTTGTATAGTACAGATCATTTGGATTCCAATCATACTTCAGATAGTCTACGCCCCATTCAACCCATTGCTTGACGTCGTTTTTTACGAAGGAGTGTCGTCCGTGATAGTAGTGCTCACGTCTTGACCTTTCTTTTTTCCAATTTGGGCGCTCGAATTTGTATTCGTCTGTACAATTGATGCCTTGCTCAATCCACTGATACGTACCATCTTCATTGTCCGAATAGGAGCCTATGTGCCCGGCGTAGGTTCCAACCCAAGGTGTAGAGTATATTCCTAGTTTGAGACCCATACCATGAAGCTCATCTGAAAGGGCTTTCATATCTGGAAATTTCTTATTCGGTTGTATGGCATTGTACTTTCCACCACGTTTGCCCTGCCAGCCGTCATCGATATTCATATAGGTCCAGCCATACTGGTCAAGTCCTTTCTCGATAAGTGCACGTGCTGAGCTGAGTACTTTTTCTTGTGATACGGACTGACCCCAACAGTTCCAGGAGTTCCACCCCATTGGAGGTGTAAGGGCAATCTCATCCCCGACTTTTATTCTGAGAGTTTGGTGGTATTCACCATACTCGTTCAAGGCTGTAAGATTGACAACGAATTCGCCACGTTTCTTTACCTTACCGGATATAATGCCACTCTGTTTATCAATAGAAAGTCCTTTTGGAAGATTCTTTGCTTCAAATGTCATCGGGCGTTTACCGGTAGCTGCAATCTTGAAAAGGAACTCGGAACCTGGACGTACGCCAACAACGCGAGCTCCGTTTATGCGTGGCGTAGGTTTTTCCTTTGGAGTGAGAATGTACTTTGACAGGTCGTTTTCACCTTGAGAAAAGACCGAAAATGCGACCAATAGCGATAAGAATAAGATTGCAATTATACGTTTCATATATGTTATTGTGAAATTTTCTTGAGTTGCTCACGATATGCATCCAAGATGCGTGATTTGGAAATAAATCCCCGGTAATGGTTCTTCACATCAACAACAGGTAGCATCCATGTATGATTTTGTTCAAAGCGCGGAATGATTTCTTGCATTTGCTCATTTTCAAGAATCTTATCCGGAGGCTGAATCATATAGGACGTAATAGGTGTTCCCCATTTTTGAGGCTTGAACATATCTTCCCGCAAATCATCCAATTGCACGACTCCAAGCAGTAAACCAAAGTTATCAATAACTGGAAAGATGTTGCGATGTGCGGAAGATATTATGCTTACGACATCTCCAAGCGTATTGTTTTCCCTAATTCGCATGAAGTCGGTTTCCATTAAGTCCTGCAGTTTTAAAAAGACGAGCACTGACGAGTCTTTGTCGTGAGTTAGTAACTCACCTCGCTCTCTAAGCTGCTTCGTGTAGATAGAATCAGGATTTAGATAGTAATCCACGGCAAAAGCAATGCAAGAGGTTATCATAAGTGGAATGAAGAGCGAATATCCGTTCGAGACCTCTGCAATAAGGAATATGGCCGTAAGCGGTGCATTCATCACAGCCGACATTACGCCTGCCATTCCAACAAGTGTGAAAACACCTATCGAAAGATTCCATCCGAAAAGCATATTGCAGAACAATGCAGTAGCTGCTCCCATAAATGCGCCTACGAATAGTGACGGCGCGAAGGTTCCACCAACGCCTCCCGAAGCATTTGTCGTAGCCATTGCAATGACTTTGAAAAAAATCACGGCTATGATGTAGCATAGAACAATCCACGTTGTATTTCGGTATGACCAGAAAACGGAATTGTTAAAAAGCGCATCGGTGCTTCCATTCATAAGTCCCGTAAAACTTTCATAGCCTTCACCATAAAGTGCAGGAAAAAGGAAAATCAAACACCCAAGCACCAGACCTCCCGTGATCCATTTCACATATTGGTTTTTAATTCCCCAAAAGAGCTTTCCTATTAGAGAGTTCATCGATGTGAAATAGTACGAAATAAGACCACATAAGCATCCAAGGACGATGAAAAGTGGTATCTGCTTTAAGACAAAAGTCCCTTCACGTCCTACTTCGAACGATATCAGTGGGTCGAATCCACGTAAGATAATGGCAATCGTCGTGGATGTTATGGTTGCAATAAGTAGAGGAATAATTGAAGCAGAAGTGATGTCTAGCATCAATATCTCCAAAACGAAGATTACACCTGTAA
The DNA here is from genome assembly GCA_018065435.1 of Candidatus Alistipes equi. Taxonomy (GTDB): domain Bacteria; phylum Bacteroidota; class Bacteroidia; order Bacteroidales; family Rikenellaceae; genus Alistipes; species Alistipes equi. The sequence goes on along the minus strand of JAGHTK010000091.1, from coordinate 3,923 downwards.
TCGGCGCTTTAAAAATTGCTGCCAAGGCTGCTCCCGAACCGCAACAAAGAAGAAGCGTTATGTTTTTGTAGTTTAGTCTTGCAAGTTTTCCGATGTTACTACCGATGGCGGCTCCCGTAAGAACAATTGGGGCCTCGGGCCCAACGGAACCTCCAAATCCGATGGTGGTTGCTCCTCCTACGATAGATGTCCAACAGTTATGTCCGGCAATTCGTGAACCACGGCTGGACATCGCATATAGAACACGCGTCACACCTGCGGAAATGTTGTCCTTTACGATATATTTGACGAAAAGTGTTGCAAGAATGATTCCAATGGTAGGGTAGATAAGGAACAAAAAGTGGTATGATTGAACATCGAACCAAGATACAAGGCAACTCTTTATGCCATAGAGCAGAAGCTCGAATAGGTATGTGCCGAAACCTGCTGCTATACCTACAAATACAGCTAGAAGAGCCAAAACCTGCCGCTCGGTAAGCTTTCGCGTACGTCGAAGGAACCATCTGTAAATGGATTCCCTGCGAGCAGGTCTGATGTATCCTGACTGTTCAATTATGTTCATTTCTACTTTTGGGCTTCCTTGTATTTTTTATCCTGGGCAGAAATCAGTTCTTCATCAGAAAAGTAATCAATGCCCATCTTCTGTCTTACTTCCAGGAGAGTTTCTCCGGCTTGGATACGTGCTTTTTCGCAACCTTTGCGAAGAATTTCATAGACACCTTTAATATCCTGCTCGTATTTGTGACGGCGCTCACGAATTGGAGCCAGGGTGTCATTCAGTACAGCAATCAGAAGACGCTTTAATTTAACATCGCCAAGGCCTCCTCTGCGGTAGTGGTCCTTAAGTGCATCAAGGGATTCATACTCTGGAAGGAATTTTTCCAAATCGCCATCCCTTAAAAAGGCATCTAGATATGTAAATACGGTATTTCCTTCAACCTTTCCAGGATCGTCGATGCGAAGATGCGTAGGATCGGTGTACATCTTCATGACCTTTTGTCTAACTTCTTCTTCGGTATCCGAAAGGTATATACAGTTTCCAAGAGATTTTGACATTTTGTTCTGTCCGTCGGTTCCTGGTAGACGCAGGCATGCTGCATTACTAGGAAGCAGGATTTCTGGCGTGACAAGCGTTTCGCCATATATAGTATTGAACTTGTGAACAATTTCTCTTGTCTGTTCGAGCATAGGTTCCTGATCCTCGCCAGCAGGAACAGTGGTTGCCTTAAAGGCTGTTATGTCCGAAGCCTGGGAAATTGGGTAGGTGAAAAAGCCTACAGGAATACCTTCTTTCTGTCCGCCCTCACGCTCTAGCGACTCGTTGTCGGAAAAACCTCTAAGGACAATTTCAGCTTTTACCGTAGGATTACGTCTAAGACGCTGAACCGTTACAAGGTTCATATAATAGAATGCAAGTTCTGTTAACTCAGGAACTTGTGACTGAATAAAAAGCGTTGCTTTTTCCGGGTCGAGACCTGCGGAAAGATAGTCAAGGGCCACTTCGATAACATTTTGGCGAACCTTTTCAGGATTGTCGAAGTTATCTGTTAAAGCCTGAGCATCGGCTATCATTATGAATATTTTTTCGTATTCCCCGCTATTTTGTAACTCTACGCGACGACGCAATGAGCCAACAAAATGTCCCAAATGCAAACGCCCGGTCGGGCGGTCTCCTGTAAGTATAATTTTGTGCATGTTCTCTATTATTTAGAATCATTGCAAATATAAGAAATATTGCCTCTGAATTCAAACGAGAATATTGTTGTAAACAGTCATTTTGCATACTTGAAAAATAGTCTTGAATCATATATTTTTGAAGTGAAATTTTGTTTGAAACTTTTCTGTCATGAGAATTGCAATTGTTGGTGCGAGTGGCGCCGTAGGTCAGGAACTATTGAAAGTTCTGGAAGAACGCTCTTTTCCTGTTGACGATCTTCTTCTTTTCGCTTCTGAAAAGAGCGCAGGTAGAAAGTGCGTTTTTAGGGGCAAAGAGTATGAAATAAAAGTCTTGCAAAATGATAGCGATTTTCGAGGTGTGGATATCGCATTTACTTCGGCAGGTGCTAAAGTTTCTCGTGAATATGCTGACCTAATAACCGGCGCGGGTGCTATAATGATTGACAATTCAAGCGCCTTTAGAATGGAGGATGATGTACCTTTGGTAGTTCCGGAATGTAATGCCCAGGATGCTCTTCGAAGACCACGCGGAATTGTTTCGAATCCGAATTGTACGACAATTATGATGGTCGTAGCTCTCCAACCTATTGAAACTCTTTCACACATAACACGTGTTCATGTTGCAAGTTATCAATCCGCATCAGGAGCAGGAGCTCGTGCAATGGCGGAACTTGAACAACAACATAGGGATATTGTCCATGGACAAGATGTTACCATCTCAAAATTTCCATATCAACTTGCTTTTAACGTTATACCGCAGATAGACCTCTTTACCGATAACGGCTATACTAAGGAGGAGATGAAGATGTTCAATGAAACTAGAAAGATCATGCATTCCAATTTAAGTTGCTCAGCCATGTGCGTGCGTGTCCCGGCACTTCGCTCCCACTCGGAGGCCGTATGGGTTGAAACCGAACACCATTTAACTGTCGAACAGGTAAGAACTGCTTTTCATAACGCTAAAGGCGTCACTTTGATGGATAATCCAGCGAAACTTAGTTATCCAATGCCTCTTTATACGGCTGGAAAGGACGATGTCTACGTCGGACGCATTAGAGAGGATTTATCTTCACAAAATGGTATAACATTCTTTCTTTCGTCCGATCAGATACGAAAGGGTGCAGCACTAAATGCTGTTCAAATCGCGGAATCCATAATCATCGAAAAATAGGTGGAACTAATTTGAGAAATTTGGGCTTAAATAGGGAAGATAGACTGCACAATACAGATGTAATTTTCCAGCAAATCAAGATTATGGCTAAATACAATATAGGCAATAAAGTAGTTAAAGCTGACCCAGAAGTTCATGGCACTATCATTGAAGTTATGCCTGCTCGAAGAGGCCGTCAACTATACAAGGTTAGTTGGGAAAATGGAATAACTGACGAATTGGAGATTAATCTGTTGCCCGACTGTGATATATCTGACCCATACGAAAGGTGTATGAGTGGTATCTTTGGCTCCTATTCTGAGTACTCAAAGATAAATACAACCTTCAAGATAAAGAGTTCAAACAATAGTACTATATCTTCTTTGAAGGCATCCAAAACCTTGTTCCGTGCCTATCAGTTCAAGCCATTGCTGAAATTCTTGAACTCTCCGAATCGCAGACTTTTGGTTGCTGATGAGGTAGGTCTCGGTAAAACCATCGAGGCTGGCCATATTATGCTGGAACTGAAAGCAAGACGTGAGCTTCATCATGTACTTATTGTCTGTCCCAAGTCACTACAGAGGAAATGGAAGGACGAACTCTCTTTCAAGTTTGGATTGCCATTCAAGATATATGACAAGCAAAAAGATCTGCTTGCAGACATGCAGGAGGCGCGTACTCCAATCCATGCTATCGTGAACTATGAAAAGATACGCATGAAGAAGGCAAAGAAGAAGGAAGAGGAGGATAAGAAAAAGAAAGATGCTCCGGCAAATATTGTTGACTATCTTTCGGAGAATAATTTTAAGTTCAGTTTGGTTCTTTGCGATGAAGCACACAAGATGCGTAATAGAGAAACGCAGACGTATAATGGTGCTGAAATCATAATGAGTCAGGCAAATGCTGCTGTATTCCTAACAGCAACACCTGTTATGATCAGTACGAAGAATCTGTACAACCTGCTTCATCTTCTTGATAACACGAGGTATTATAACTCTAAGTTTTCGTGTGTTTTGTTCTATTAATTCTCTTTTTTGCTCGATTCTGATTTGGGGGCTTTTGAGCTTGGCTCACAGCCTTTCGGTATATCGATGTT
>JAGHTK010000073.1 GCA_018065435.1 Candidatus Alistipes equi | reverse complement strand
ACTACTGCTATGATACCTCATTAGTGGTATGATATCCCGTTGTAGCAAAGATAGGTGATGATGTCAAGACATTAAACACCCCATTCGCGGAGCCTCATACTTCGAAGGCAATGACTATAGATAAAGAAACGGCAATCTATAGAGGAAAAACTCATAAATTGCCGTTTTTGATTTGATTTGTGAGGAATTTCCCCACAATATCATAATTTGTGCACTATTCGCGTACACATCTTACCGGATCGGATGAAGCACGATTCACAGTTGATGCCATGGTGTTTATCTTGCTTGATGACATGCTTACGTAGTATACGTATGAATCGTTAGGTGTGTCGCTTACAATTATGTAGCAATTCTTTCCGATGTTGTGTCCGGAACCTGTAGCACCTGATATGCCGGCTACGTACTGATACCATTCTGTTTGGTCAAGATATGCTCCCAGATGCGCCGAATCGTACGAGAATGAGACATTGGTAAAGTGCGTAGTACTTGATACTTTGTAGCCGTATGGACATGGGTCGTTTTCTGTCTTTGCGCCTGCATTACCCCAAGCATTCGAATCCGAAGTTGTTAGCCAGTCTCCTGATGTCACGATAAGGTGGTTAGGGTGGGCATTCGTATACTCGAAGTTTCCGTTTTCATTACTTTTGTCTACGAGTACAATTGCAGGATTTGCAACTGCGATAGGAGTTTTTACTCCCTTTGATGTTCCAATTGTACCGGCACCGATGAACGGATCTTTACGTCCGAATTGGTATATCAAACCTCCAGACTCAACTGTTCCCGGAGTCTTTGAAAGGGCACCTATGCTTCTGTCGAAGAAGTAGGATCCTGGTACGGATGTATAGTTCTTTACTGCAATAGGCTCACCAGAACACCATATGTGCCATGACCAGATGATATTGCCACTTGCGTCCTTTCCGGCAATAAGGGCGTTACCTCTTTTTCCGGTAGTTGAAAGTGAAATGACGTCATTAGAAACAGATACGGAACTTACTATCGATCCCTTCTCGGGAGGTGTAGTTGTATTTATAGTCTCCCATAGAACTTCTACGGTTGCTGGCTCAAGTGTGACTCCGTTCTCTCCTCTGGTTGCATGGAAAAAGTACTCTCCCTTCGCTGGGGCTATGTAGCAATTGGCCGTTCCAGCAAGACTAAGGTCGAAGTCCTTGATTAGTGTCACCTCCTTTTGAGGCATCTTAAGAATTGTAGAACGAACTACTGTATTGTCGTTTACCGATTGCAAAATATCAATAATCGTATCATCTGAATATACATATGCTGTAAATCCGTACTCAAATGCTCCAGCAGGAACTGCAAAGTAGAAATCCTTTGGCGTGGATGAAAGAGTTTCGTTTATGTTCTTTAGAATCACCATATTGTTTCCATCCTGCATAGAGAGTCCCTGTGCTTGTGTGCCAATCGAAGAGTTGGCCGCAAGAACGGCATTTCCCCAAAGCATGGTGCCATAATTGTCCAAAAGAACAATCTTGGATATGGTTTTGCTTCCCGTTAGGGAGAGCTTGAAGAGTCCGAAGATGTTTTTGAAGTTCAGAAAATCACCTGGCTTGGAAAATGGTGCTACGCATGCAAGTGCATTTTTTGCAAACGATGAAGCAACGTACTCCTGCTCCTGAGCAACTGGGAAGATGATTTTTCCATCTTGAAGGCGTGCTGTAGAGCCATAAGGGTAGAGCGCATAGTACTGCTCAGCCTCGGAAAGACTTCCCTGGAATGTAGCTGTAGTTGCCGGAGTTCCTACTTTTGAAACGGTAAACTCGTTATTCCCCTTTGAAGAGATGACGCTAAGTTTATCGCCTACCTCCCATAGAACGGTATTGCCCTGCCCGAGTACGGTGCGCGTTTGGTCGCATACAACGGTAGGCTCCAACTTTCCGGTAAGTTCAACTTGTGTATTTGAGGTGGAAAGTGTTTCGTCTTTTCCACAAGATACTGCAGCAAAAAGCATAAGAGCTGCAAATAAAGTTATATTTATTGTTTTCATAATTCTTTTTTGTTTACCATTTACCATCTTTTTCACCTAAGTTCTCGCTTTGACCTGAGCCTTCTTTATCGTCTCCTTCCGTAGGTTGTGGCGGATCGTTTTCGGTTGTTCCATACTCAAAGCCTGAGAAGTTGACCTTGATTCTGTCCGCACGATAGACGTGCTCAATGCCACTTTCCGGTATTGTATGGCGGGCGACGATTTCCCAGTTGGTGTAGGTCGAAGCAGAGCCGTTAGGAGCTTTGATGTACCAGTAGTGCTCAGTATCCTGATTCTGTGAATACCATTTGCTTGCCGAACCGTTGCGGTAGAAGAAAGCCGCTGCGCATATGTCGCATGCATATTTAGGTGCAGGTTCTAAATCGGCAACTTTTTCGCCTTTGTGATATAAAGAAACGGTCCAATCCGATATGTCTCCTGCATATACCGAAACGACGAATGAATCCTTTAGTATAGGGAATCCTGATACGACGTATGAGGTGCTTCCACATACATTCGTCGAGGAGTACCAGCTATAGTCGAGCGAATAGGTTGTGTAAATTTGGCTTCCGTCATATACTCTTATCTGAGCATCCTGACTCTTGGAAGTAACCTTGTATCTTAGGTCATAGAACGTGTTACCCTTGATTTCCTGAATCATGTATCCGATAGGGGTTCCATCCGCATTAAGGTTACAACTCCACCAGCCACCGCAAGCCGCACCAACGTTGTGCTCCTTTAGTGGACGTCCGCTTTGACAGATGTAGTCATTGTTGGTGAAGTTTCGCATTACGTGACGGTGACCTGAGAAGATCTTCGCATCCTTGAATTGTGTGAAAAGACTAATTACCTCATCATAGTTGTGGCTCATATCCACATAGAGGTTTATATTGGATTCCGGTCCATCGCCCTTGACTTTTGCACCGAACGGAGCATGGCAGCAGAAGACGATAAGTTTTTCTTCCTTGTTTGGAACAAGTGCCAAATCCTCTTTAAGCCATTCGAGTTGTTCAGGAAGGATACCTGCCGTATAGCTCCATCCCGTACCGCTTCGTCCTGTACAGATTATGTTGTCCATTACAACAACGTGAGTCTGTCCTACGTTGAAGGAAAAGTCCGTAGGTCCGTACATGCGATTGAATCCTTCGCGCGCCTGGTACTGATCGTTTCCATCGTTATGGTCATGGTTTCCGATTGTCTGGAAGAATGTTAGAAGTGATCCGTTCTTTAGCGTCAGATTTGACATAGAACTCTTCATTGAATTCCATAATTCTGGAGTATTGTATATTATGTCTCCCATCGTTATTGCAATCGGGTTGAGACATCTTCCGTTAGATTGTTCCTGTGCAATGTAGCTTTGTATGTCGCTGAGCGTATCTGTGCGGTATCTTTCTACGTTTGCCTCGCTCTTGCACTGCGGATCGCCAATTGCAATTATTGTGAAGTCGTCCGTAGATGAATCTTTCTCCAGAACAAAATCGTTTCTGTTGACCATCGTATGATCAATCTCTTCCAAAGAATAGAATAAAGGAGTGTTTGTCGCAGGATCGGTGTTGATTCTATAGCCTGAAGGAGTTGAGTAGTATACCATTCTGCACTGCTCGTGGGCATGCATTTGGTATACTCCGTTGCTGTCCGTTAAAACAATCTGGAATCCATCACTTACCGGAACGCCTTCAATGGCTTTGCCTGTGGATTTCTCTGTAATGAGTCCTACAAGGTTATTGCCCCTAAGAATATCCGTACCGTTGATATTATCTGCAATGGAGTTGAAAATTATTGTCTCCATCCGTTGCATCGTGTTACGCTCGATCTTTAAGCTCTTTAGAGTCTTAACCTCGAACTTACCTCCTTCGGTGTCCACTCCAGAAAGTGTGAAACCCTTCTCGAAAAGCGTAGGAGGCACAACGAAGTAGAATGAAGTAGGATTGTTCTCTTCCGTACTAAGAAGGACGCCCTGTTTTCCGCAGTCGAGCGTAATAATCTTTTCGCCCGATGTAATTTCCATCTTAGGAGCTGCGTTATCTTCCACATCTATGGTTATCTCTCCGGCAAGATTCTCAAGGTTGTTGCCTTGAAGCGAAAGAGTTCTTACAGAAGCCCCGGTAGGGCAGAAAAGGCTGACCTTAAGGTAACCACATACATTTTTGAAGATAAGGACATCATCCGAAAGATTTTTCGTTGCAGCTCCCATGATTGAGGCTGATGCATCAAATGTTCCAGGCTCATAGAGTTGCTTTTTTGGCAGGGTAGTCGTAATCTTACCTTGCTGGGAAGATGTAGCAGTGGAACAATACGGGTAGATGGCGTATCTGCGAGTAAAGGTACTTTCCACAGGAGATGAATCCGTCTTGTGAAAGTTTCCGGTGTTGTCACCGGTTTTGCCTTCAAAGATGTAACACTCGTTTTGAGAGGATGAGAAGACTGAAATGCGGTCCTCAGCATTCCATGCAAGCTTCATTCCGTAGGATAGGAATACACGGCTTGAATTCTCCTCAATAGATGCTTTTAATACTGGGCTTTCTGGAAAACTGGTTGTTGTTTCATCATGCGAACATGCACAGATGAAAAGGGCCACAATGGTAAATAGAATAGTTCTTTTCATAGCTACCACTGATTTAAGCCCCCGTCAGTTATGTCTTCCAAGTTCCCGTTGTTTGGGTCTACAGTGCCTAGTCCTTCGCTACCTCCTTGAAGTTCCGAAAGCGCAAAGCCATTTTCTGTCTGTAGCGTCAGAAAACGTAGTTTTGGTGCTGAATACATAATTTTTAGGTAACTACTTAGCAGGGTTTTTTCCATAATCGTTGTGCCTAAATTCATTTTGGTATGATAAGCATATCGAAAGAAGTCTTAAGAACTTCGTCCAATCGTC
>JAGHTK010000049.1 GCA_018065435.1 Candidatus Alistipes equi | reverse complement strand
GACGATTGGACGAAGTTCTTAAGACTTCTTTCGATATGCTTATCATACCAAAATGAATTTAGGCACAACGATTATGGAAAAAACCCTGCTAAGTAGTTACGGCATTCTTATTTAGAATTTTCAAAATACTAAATAGGAATGCCCTGTCTCTATTTCTTTTATCGTTGCAAGACTTAGATTTGCCATTTTTGCAAGGTCATTTTGAGATGTTGTTGACAAACGAGAGTATACTAAAGTAAACTTTTGAGATGGTCTATCTTTTTACTGCAGCTTCTGTCCCGTGGAGTAATGCAATGTATTTTCTAGAAGGTGAAGGAAGGAATTCTCCTATTTGGTATTTGTTCCATTTTTTATCGACCAACTCAATTGTATCCATTGATGATGTAACTACATTCGGCCACCTGTCAAGTTCCTTTTTTATTCTTGCATCAATAAGAAGTGTCCCACTTTCCAATTTAATGTCCAACAGTGGGTCTGTATTGGCAAGCGCTAGCCATAGTAGTTCGTCATCATTAAGAACGTTTGCCTCGAAATCGAAGATCACAATGGCTTTTGCCGTTCCGATATAGCCATTATATTTTTCACTCTCTTCGGAAAATGAAAAGACGCAGCTCCACTTAGGAAGTGCCCTCATTTCGGCATCTTCCTTTTGAGACAACGTAATTTCTTTAGGGGTACTTTTTGTAAGATCTATCATCATTTTGCCACCCTTACCCTGGTATTGAGCTCTATGGTCCAGCACATCGTAAACGCCTTCTGTTATAAAAATACTATTCTTAAAATTGCATCCCCTCCAAAGGGAGGATATTTTATCCGTGTCGTTTAAGCTTGTTTTCTGGTCTAAGATAATCATGTATTTGTTAAACATCATCTGACCAGCGCCCCAAAGTCCAAGAGCAATTTTTTTTGCTTGCGAAGAGTAGTTTTGTCTTGCAGATATGCACACTAAATTGTGCTGCACACCCATTTTAGGCATACATAAATCACAGATTTCCTGTTGCATCATAAGACGAATAGGCTCCAGAAAAATTCTTTCCGTAGCTTTTGCAAGAAGAGAATCTTCCATTGGAGGAATGCCTACGATAGTTGCAGGGTAGATGGCCCTTTTACGATGTGTGATGCAGGTTATGTGAAATATTGGATACTGTTCTTCAAGTGTGTAGAATCCGGTATGGTCTCCAAATGGTCCTTCCACACCCTTTTCTTCCTGAGGATCCACATATCCCTCTAAAACAAAGTCGCAGTTCGAAGGAACGTATATGTCCTGCGTAATGCACTTAACGAGTTTGACACGTTTTTTACGAAGGTATCCACTAAGTAAATATTCATCTACGCCATCCGGAAGAGGCGCTGTTGCGGAATATGCATACGCAGGATCACCGCCTAGGGTTACTGCAACTGGCATTCGCTTTCCTAATTCCCGATAGCGTTGATAGTGCCTTTCACCTGTTTTGTGTACGTGCCAGTGCATAAATGTGCTGTTGCGGTTTATGTACTGCATACGATACATACCGACATTTCTTGCTTTGGTGTCAGGATCTATGGTATGAACCATAGGAAGTGTTATGAAACGTTCTGCATCCTTCGGCCAGCATTTTAGCATAGGAATTTCGTCTAGATTTACTTCCTCCCCAATCTTAATTACTTCCTGACATTCTGCTTTAGAACGAATCTTTTTTGGAAGTATGCGGGAAAGTCTAAAAAGTTCAGGCAAAAGTCTTACTTTTTCAGTAAAGGACATGTGAGGAAGGTTCGCCAGTTGAGATACCTTCTTTATATTACTTTCAATTTCAGATAAAGAAGAGGCTCCGAGTGCAAGAGCAAGTCTTTTTTCGGAGCCATACATCAGTATCAGAACAGGAAATTTCTTTCCAGTATTTTCGAATAAAAGAGCCTTTCCTCCATTTTTAAATACTCTGTCTGCGATTTCAGCTATTTCACAGTCAGTATCAACATGACATTTGATTCTAAGAAGTTCACCTTCGCGCTCGAGCCTATCGATAAAGGAGTTAAGGTTTCTATACATTTGCCTATGCGTTTTGTTGTTCGGCTTCTTGTACTCTTTGAGCCATTATGGTCTTTTCCTTGCCCCATGCAACGCCACAAATTGCAATTGCAAGTGCACAACCAATAAGGAACATCCAGAATGTAACGTCCCAACCATAGTTGGTTGCGATGTTGCCAAGGACAATCTTTGAAAGTATCGCATCGCCGAACATGTATCCGAAGAAGCTCATAAAGCCGGCAGCCGTACCAGCAGCGTTCTTTGGAACCAGCGTTAAAGCCTGAATTCCAATCATTGCAACAGGTCCGTAGATTACTCCACCGATAATTGAAAGAGCCGTGTAGGCAATGTATTTAAGTTCAATTCCAGTTGTAGCCTGTAGCTCGGGAGCAAACCAGTACATCAAAACTCCAAGGGCTGCGATGAGTGTGAATATTACATTGACAGGAGCACAACGACCATCAAAGAATTTTGTTGAAACCCATCCGCAAATAATCGTTCCAGGAATTCCTGCATACTCGAATAGTGCGAATGCAAAATTGCCTTCGTCCTTTGAAAGATTGCAGACTTCCTGCAAATATGTAGGTGACCAATCAACAACACCGTATCTTACCAGGTATACAAATACGTTTGCAAATGCAATCAGCCACAGCATTTTGTTCTTAAAGATGTAGTCTACGAAAAGACGCTTGAAAGGTATCTTGTCCTCTTCGCCCTTCGCTGCCTTAGCCCCAGTGTAATCCTTTCTGTAATCCTCAATTGAAGGAAGACCGCAAGATTCAGGAGTATCGCGGATGGTAAACCAGCAAAGAACAGCAAACAAAATTGCAACTATAGCTGGAACAATAAATGCCGCTCTCCATGTTTCTGTAATTCCAAGTGAACCAAATATAAGAATTCCAAACGTTACAAAAATTCCAAGCGTTCCATTACCAACATTGTGAGCTGTGTTCCAGATGGACATCTTAAAACTGCGTTCATTTTGTGAGAACCAATGTGCAAGGACTCTTCCGCATGGAGGCCATCCCATTCCGCTAAGCCATCCAGCCATGAGCATGAATGCAAACATAATCCAGACGGTTGCCGTATATCCCATGTTATAAGGGATTACACCAGCTACAATCATCACAAGAGAGGCCAAAATAAGACCTACGGTTATAAACTTGCGAGCATCGGAATGGTCCGAAAGGCTTCCCATAATAAACTTCGAGAATGCGTAGGCAATAGGAATTCCAGACATTGCGAATCCAGCTCCGGCCTTGTCAATAAGTCCTTCTTCAATCATTCCTGGCGCTGCCAACGAAAGATTTTTTCTTACAAGATAGTATGCGGCATAGCCAAAAAATATGCCAAGAAATACTTTAAGACGCATTTTCTTGTACTCGGAAGGTACTTTGCTTGCTTCCATCGGTTCCTTTTTCTTCGGAGGAGCCATATAATTTAAGAGTCCCATTGTATTATTTTGTTTTAGGTTTTCTAAAGTTTGATGTCATATATCTGTATGATGCCTTGAAGTACTATATTTTTATCAACAACCAATAGGGAAGTAACCTTATTTTTGGTCATTATCTTCTCGGCAGAGATAAGTTTTTCATCCAGATCAATCATCTTTGGTGTTCTACATGCAATATCCATAGGATGTATTGAGAAGAATTCAGCACCTAAGCGCACCATAGCACGACGTACATCTCCATCGGTTATTATTCCCAGAATCTTATCTTTTTGACATATTACAACAAGACCAAGTCCGCATTTGGATATGGTATGAATCATCTCTGCTGCGGAGCAGTCCTCATTAATTATCGGCAAATTGTCCCTGTGCATGACATTTCTAACACGCATAAGAAGTCTGCGTCCGAGACTTCCTCCAGGATGCAATCTTGCGAAGTCCTGTGATGTGAAGTTTCGTATTTTCATCAGAGCACATGCCAGTGCATCTCCCATTGCAAGTTGAGCCGTTGTTGAGGTTGTTGGTGCCAAATGCAAAATACATGCTTCATGCTTAACTGATACATCAAGATGTACTGTTGAGTTCTTTGCAAGTGCTGATTCCGAATTACCAGTCAAGGAGATGAGTGGATTGCCGTTGTCTAGTATGAATGGCACAATTTTTAAGACCTCATCAGTTTCGCCCGAATACGATAGGGCAATGATAACATCCCCCTTGGAAATCATTCCTAAATCGCCGTGGAAAGCTTCACCTGGATGAAGATAGAAACTTGGGGTTCCGGTACTTGCCAGAGTAGCCGCAATTTTTCGGGCTATAAGACCCGATTTGCCCATACCTGTCATTATGACCTTGCCCTGACAATTGTATATTATATCAACGGCCTGCAAGAATTCATCTGCCAATTCATCATGTATTTTTTGTAGTGCTTCAGCTTCGGTAAGCAGTGCTGCTTTTGCAACGCTAAGCACTTCAACAGCTTGTTCTTTTTCCATCAAAGCAAATTTTTAATAGTCTTCTCCAAATCTTTAAGATACAACATATTTGCAGCATCGGATAATCCCTTGTCTGGATCGGGATGTACTTCAAAGAAGTATCCTGTAGCACCAAAGGCACGTGCTGCCATAGCCATTGCCGGTACAAATTCGCGGTTGCCTACCGTTTTGCCATCTCCTCCACCTGGTCTTTGTACACTATGTGTGCAGTCCATTATTACGCGAGGTGTGAATTTTAACATGTCCGCAATGTTTCGAAAATCAACCACAAGGTTGTTGTATCCAAAGCTGTTGCCACGTTCTGTGAGCCATACCTCTTTAGCATTACTCTCTATAGCCTTCTGCACGGGATACTTCATATCAGCTCCCGAGAGAAACTGTGCTTTTTTTATGTTTACAATGCGTCCTGTTTTGGCTGCTGCAACCAACAGATCGGTCTGTCGACAAAGAAAAGCCGGGATTTGAATAACATCAGCAATTTCAGCTACAGGCTCTGCCTGCCACGCCTCGTGGATATCCGTAAGAATTTGAAGGGAGTATTTCTGCTTGATGGCACCTAGCATCGAAAGACCCTTCTTAAGACCAGGACCTCGAAACGAATTCAAAGATGTGCGATTCGCTTTGTCGAACGATGATTTGAAATATATTTCTATTCCCAAAGAGTCCCTGAGACGACAGAGTGTTGTAGCAACTTCCTCAAGAAGCTCCATTGACTCAATCACGCATGGACCTGCAATAAAGATAGGTTTCATTCACTTTAACGAGTTAATAACTTTTTGGTTTACAGCCTTTACCCTTGAATAATCCATCTTTTCGACTTTTCTATCATATGTGGTAAATCCGTTTACTTCACTTTCGACGTCGGTTGTCTGCGTATAGATAGCTGCCGATACTCCTTCGCTTAGAAGCGGAATGAGCTGTTCAGCATACTTTACGTATTCATCCGTTACCTCCTTAGGTGTTGAGAAGCGTATGTATCCCCAACTCTTCTTTTTCTTTTTGCTTGTCTCCCAGAGATGCCCTTCGACAGGAAGTCCGATTCCTCCATATTCTCCGACTACGACAACACGCTGAGAATCATGGAATGGCATTATTGGGTCAGGGTAGTGATGAATATCCATTATATCTCCACAAAGACGCAAATTACCGCCACTCGCCGGATTAATAAGTCTTGAAGGATCCTTCTTCTTTGTCCACTCTGTAACTTTTTCAGTATCAAACTGAGCCCATGCTTCGTTGAAAGGAACCCAGACAACGATGCAAGGATGCATACGTAGCTGGTCGATTATTTCACCCCACTCCTTGTAGTAGTTGTCTTTCTGCTTTTGGGTGAGTTTCATGTCACTTCCTCCTCCGACATCATTGCGTGCCCAAACGTATCCCAGGTGATTCATTGAAGGCATATCTTGCCATACGAGAATACCCATTTTGTCGCAGTAGTAGTACCATCTGTCAGGTTCAACCTTGATATGCTTTCTTATTGTGTTGAATCCTAGAGTGTTTCGTGTAAAATCAACGTCCCATTTTAGCGCTTCATCCGTCGGTGCGGTGTAGAGACCATCAGGCCACCAGCCTTGATCCAGAGGACCATACATAAATATGTTCTTCCCATTGAGCGTTACTCGCATGTGTCCAAGTGCATCACGCTTTGTTGAGATTTCTCTTAAGGCGGTGTATGTTTTTACACAATCCAGAACTTTGCCATTAGCTTCCAGGGTGATTTTTACATCATAAAGGAATGGAGAATCAGGGCTCCAAAGCTTTGCTTGTGGAATATGTAATACGGCATTTGCCGAAAGTGTACTACGACACTGAGCAACCAGCTTCTCTCCATCAAAAATTTCAGTTAGAAGTATACCTGTGGAATTTGCACACTTTGTATATATAGTTACTTCATTGCGCTCGATATTAGAAAGCGAGTAAACACTTTCAATATGGTTTCGCTCAGATACAGGTTCCAGCCATGCACTCTGCCATATGCCCGATACAGGCGTGTACCAGATTCTTCCCTTTCTTCCATCATGGCTCTGCTTTCCTACAGGATATGGACCATGATCGGTCGGATCCCAAACCTTTACATCAATTCTCTGTGATCCTTTTGCCTTCAGTGCATCCGTTATATCAAACGAGAAAGCGGTGTATCCACCTGTATGTCTTCCAACCATTATGCCGTTGACGCTAACCGTACATTCCCAATCAACTGCTCCGAAGTTGAGCATGATTCGTTTGCCATTCCACGCCTTTGGTACAACAAATTCACGGCTATAGTGAAGAAAATCATTTTCAGTAATACGCTTTCTAACACCCGATAGCGAGGACTCAATTGCAAATGGTACAAGAATCTCTCCACTACGTCCTTCCCTTGGCTGATTCTCTAGATTGGTTACACTATATTGCCACAGACCATTCAAAGACATCCAGTCCGCTCTTTCTAAAGAAGGACGTGGATACTGGGAAAGTACATTTTGTGGCGAAACGTTTTCTGCCCATTGGGTCTTTATTCTATTTCCTGCAGCTTTCCACTCTGCTTTTACACCGGCCATGCTCAACGCCGCGATTAGGATAATTAGCAACTTCTTCATATGTAAGGAGTTTAGAGTTTGTCGTTTTGGTTCAGAAGAAATTCTTCTGCTTTTCTAAGATCTTCAGGCGTATCTATGCCGATGGTTTCAATTTGTGAGATGCCTACCTTTATTCTAAAACCATTCTCTAGCCAGCGTAATTGTTCGAGGGATTCCGCCTTTTCGAGCTCCCCTTGCGAAATGGATGTTACTTGTTCCAGGATTTCTGGCAGAAAGGCATAGATTCCAATATGCTTGTAGAAAGTATGCTTAGAAGGCCACTGGGTGCTTTCCACCCCACGGATGAAAGGAATTACTGAACGGGAGAAGTACAAAGCATTGAAATTTTTGTCAATTACAACCTTAGGAGAATTAGGATTTAAGATAGTCTCGAATCCATCTTTTGGGTCGAAAGGCTTGACAAGGGTTGCTATCTGCGTTTCTGAGGAGTCGAAACATGCCTTTAGTGCATTGATTTGCTTAGGTGAAATGAAAGGCTCGTCTCCTTGGACATTTATAACAACATCGAAACGTTGTCCTATTTTTCTATAGGCTTCCATACAGCGGTCCGTGCCGCTTCTGTGCGAGGAGGATGTCATTACAGCCTTTCCACCAAATCCCAGAACAGCATTCAGAATTCGCTCATCGTCCGTTGCTACTACCGCGTCATCACATGCCTTTATTACCTGCCTGTAGACTCTTTCGATAACAGTCATGCCTCCCAGTATGGCCAGGGGCTTGCCAGGAAATCTTGTGCTTGCATACCTGGCAGGTATTATAGCTAAAAATCTTTTCTGTTCCATGTTACTTCTCCAGAGCTAAATCCAGAACTTGCATGTTCGTCTTTACGTAATGGAATGTAAGACCTTCGATATATTCCTTGCGTATCTCTTCGATGTCTTTGCGGTTCTCTTCAGGCAAAAGTATTGTCTTTATGCCTGCACGCTTTGCTGCAAGAATCTTTTCTTTTACACCACCGATTGGAGTCACTCTTCCACGCAATGTCGTTTCGCCTGTCATTGCGATGCGCTCCTTGACACGTCTTCCGGTATAGGTCGATACAATGGAGGTAATCATTGTTATTCCGGCCGATGGTCCATCCTTTGGTATTGCACCTTCCGGTACATGAATATTCAAATCTTTCTTTTCGAAAAGTTCCTTGTCTATGGATAATTCTTCGTGATGAGCCTTGACCCATTCCCATGCAATGGTTGCGGATTCCTTCATCACATCTCCAAGATTTCCCGTCAAAGAGAGTGTGCCCTTACCTGGAGTAAGAATACTTTCAATGTATAAGATGTCACCACCGACCTGTGTCCATGCAAGTCCGGTTACGATACCTATCATATCCTTGATTTCATACTCTTCGTTCAAAAACTTTGGTTTGCCTAGAACCTTCTCAACGTCTGCACTGCGATACTCGGCCTGATACTCT
Organism: Candidatus Alistipes equi; assembly: GCA_018065435.1. Lineage (GTDB taxonomy): Bacteria > Bacteroidota > Bacteroidia > Bacteroidales > Rikenellaceae > Alistipes > Alistipes equi. The sequence continues at coordinate 2,037 of JAGHTK010000049.1, read as the reverse complement.
TCATTGGAGGCTATCTGCTTGGCACGAGAACGTGCAAGTTTTGCAAGATATTTATCCAGGGCACGTACACCAGATTCACGGGTGTAATCGCTGATAATCTTTTCAAGCATGTCATTCGAAAGAACCATCTCTTCCTTTTTGAAACCATGAGCTTCTGCCTGTTTTGCAATCAGGTGGTCCTGAGCAATACGTACTTTGTCTTCGATGATGTATCCTGGGATGTTAATCAACTCCATTCTGTCTCGAAGAGCTGGAGAAACGGCCGTGATGTCATTTGCAGTTGCAATAAAGAGAACTTTCGACAGGTCGTATTCCAAATCAAGATAGTTATCATGGAATGTGGTGTTCTGCTCCGGATCGAGAACTTCCAGTAAGGCCGAAGAGGGATCTCCGTGGTTCGCTACTGTAATCTTGTCCACTTCATCCAATATTATGACAGGATTTGATGATTTGCATCTTTTGATTGTTTCAATCACGCGTCCTGGCATGGCTCCAATGTATGTGCGACGATGTCCGCGAATTTCGGCCTCGTCATGCAGACCTCCCAAAGAAATACGTCCGAACTTTCGACCAATAGCCGCTGCTACGGATTTACCAAGAGAAGTCTTTCCAACACCCGGAGGGCCATATAGACAAAGAATTGGAGATTTCAGATCACCCTTCAGCTTTATTACGGCCAAATGTTCCAGAATGCGGTCCTTTACTTCATCTAGTCCAAAATGATCGTTGTCAAGTTGCTCGCGGGCCTTCTTCAGATCAATCGTATCTTTCGTACACTCATCCCATGGTAATTCAAGCATCAACTGCAGGTAGGACTGCAGTACGGAATACTCTGCAATAGAAGGATTGAGTCGACTCATCTTCTGCAACTCTTTTTCAAAGTGCTCAGCCGTAGCTTTGTTCCACTTCTTTTTCTTGGCTGCAGCACGCAACTTTGCTATGTCATCTTCGGAATCTTCTCCAAGTTCGTTCTGAATTGTGCGCATCTCCTGTTGCAAAAAGTAGTCTCTCTGCTGCTTGTCAAGATTCTGCTTTGTCTTTGTCTGTATCTCGGCTCTTAGCTCCAGATTCTGCTTGTCGCGCTGTAAGAACTTTATGAGCAACTTAGCACGTGCAATTATACCTGGTGCCGTCAGAAGTTTCTGTCGGTCGGTATCCGCGAATTCGAGGTTCGCGCATATAAAGTTCACGATTCCACGCTTAGATTCGATATTCTTAATGGCGAATCCGGCTTCGTTTGGAATTGAAGGTGAAAGCTCAATTATCGAAAGCGCAATATCGCGAATGCAATCTACCAAAGCATTGAATTCCTCGGTTTTAGTTACCGTCGTGTCTTCTGGAATAGCCGATACTTTTGCCAGAAAGTATGGTTTTGTCTCGATGTATTCTTCAACCTTTATCTTCACGAGGCCTTGCAGGATGACTGTAAGGTTGCCATTAGGCATTTCTAGTATCTTTAGAATTCTTGCAGCCGTTCCTATAGCGTACATATCTTTTGGAAATGGATCTTCCACTTCACTATCCTTTTGTAGTACTGCTCCCAAAAGTCCTTTTTTTGAATAGACATCCCTAACGAGCATCATGCTCTTTTCTCTTCCCACGGTAATGGGCGTTATCGAACCTGGAAAAAGAACCGACGAACGTAGCGCTATAATCGGAAGAAGAAGCGGAAGCTCGATGCTTTCATTCGTATCATCGTCATCTGGATTCGAAACGATTGGAATGGTTTTTATGTTGCTTTCTCCAATTTCTGAAAAGAGATCGAAATCTTTTGAGTTGTTATCTTTTTTTGCCATTTCAAATTTGTTTTGTCGAATTTTTGTGGTTGTATATATTTTTACAAAAGTAGTTAAAGTTATCGGGATTCACATAAGTTGAACTAGTTTATTTCGTGACTAAATTCAGAACTGAGAATACAAATGAAGAAGAAGCATAGTATAAACCTAAATTTCCCGATAGACGTTAAATTTATTAATCAAAATTAAACCTTGTTTGTGTCATTTTGATGATTGGCTGAGATTGAATCCTGAGCGGCAG
>JAGHTK010000162.1 GCA_018065435.1 Candidatus Alistipes equi | reverse complement strand
TACCTCGAAAAACTTGGAATTGAGTTAACAAAATAATTAAGTACAGGTTATTTTACTTTTAGGTTATTAATTAAAAATTAGATAAATAGCTTGATTCTATTTATAGATTTATTACTGAATATGTTACAAAACACCTAAAAAATTCATTTTGGGGCCGATTATGGCTCCATTTTTTTAATCTCGACAAATTGCGTTTCGTAGTGGATGTCAAAGTTAAAGGGCTTTTCCATTGCAAAAAGTATATCATGACACGAAAAGAAATGTTAAAAATTGATGTATACCGCTAGGAGCATAAGATGAATACCCGTAGCGTGATGTAAACTTAACAACTTGCTATGGACTCTGACTGACCCACCCATAAGAATTTTTTAACGTATCTCTACGCTAGAGTGTCTTTTAGAGTAAGGCTATATCTTGCACATACAAAGCATATGATGATGACATTGCTGAGATATTAGATGGAGAATGTACAACGTCACTATTTTTAATATGGTAGTCTTGATTTTTCGATCATTGCACCGTGCTCTTTCAGTGCTCTGTCTTCCTTGAACGGGTTGTCCCGATCATCGTCTAATATCTTTTCATGGATTGCGGCCAATATCCTTCCGTATAATCAGGCGGTTAAGGTAGGTATTCTCTTTACGATTGCATCCATAAAAATCTTCTCGTTCGAAATCTACTGTAAATTTACAATAAATTTCTAAACCCTAAACGAATTTTCACCTTAGACTAACAGTTTGTTTGTAGGCACGTCTTTGTCATTTGAACAACTATGTGCAAAAATTAACAGGCCGACAATGCCGGCCTGCAAAAAACGACTTGAAAATCCTTAGTCTACCTTAATATCTGTGTTTACATTCTTCGAGCCCAACAGAGCATAGTAAAGAATATAAAGAAGACCTACCAAAGTAACGGTATAAGAAAGTATATAACCTATTTGACCTGCAACATAACCCTGAATGGCTGGAATGATTCCACCGCCGCATACCAAAGTCATGAAAATACCAGATGCAAGTGCTGTATACTTTCCAAGTCCTTCAGTCGAAAGATTGAATATGCCACCCCACATTACAGAAGTGCAAAGACCGCATAATGCACAGAATACCATGCTCAAAGGAATTTCCTTACCTGCAAAAGGAATAGTGAAACGTACAGTTTCTGGTATAAACATAATGCATAGCACAAACACTATTGCAAGAATGCTAACGGAAGTAACCATCGCCTTGCTGGAAACTTTTGCTCCGACAAGACCACCCACCAATCGTCCGCACATCATAAGGAACCAATAAATACCAATAACGATACCAGCAACAGCAGGTCCTACCCATTCAAGATTGGACATATAAATATTTGCCATATTAGGAATTCCTACCTCTACACCAACATAGAAGAAAATGGCAATGCTTCCTAGTACAAAGTGACGGAACGAAAGAGGACTGTTTTTATCTTTCTTCGACGTACCGCTTAGACGTGCTGCGCGCTCTTCGGCCGTTTCCATATGAGGCTCAGGGATAGCTGCAAGTGCAATAATAATGAACGCAAGAACAAAGATTGCCATCGCAATTATCATAGCAGGAGCTGCATCGCCTACAGAAGCATTTTCAACTGCACCTCCGACAAGATATCCAAGAAGGATTGGAGCAATGGTTCCTCCAATTGAGTTGATTGAACCACCAAACTGAATAAGTTGGTTACCACGGTTACCACCACCACCGAGTGTGTTCAACATTGGATTTACTACAATGTTAAGCATACACATTGAAAAACCAGCGATGAATGCACCCAAAACGTATACTCCGAAAGACTCAGCATAACCTGAAAGGAACTGTATTCCTACACCTACAAAGCCTATAATAACTGCCATAAGTGAGGTGAACTTGTATCCTCTTCTTTTCAGTATTATACCTGCAGGAATACCCATACATGCATAAGCAATAAAATTGGCAAGAGTACCAAATTGCGAAAGGGCGTCAGAAGCATGGAATTGCTGTTTTACGATAACACCCATTGAGCCGGCAAAATTCGTCACAAACGCTATCATAAAGAAAAGCGCAAACATGACTGCTATTGCCAGAATGTTTGATTTTTGGTTGTTTGACATATTTAAAGTTTTAAGTTTGTCTAGTTGTTTCTTTCTGCCACAAACTGGCACAACTTCATAAGGGAGTCTACATAAATGCTCTTTGGAAGTTGCGATAACGAAGATAACGCTTTTTGTATGAAAACCTTCATCGTTTCGCGTGCATAATCTATACCCTTTTGATGAAGAACTATTTCACGGATTTGTTCAACAGCATTGCTTTCCGTCGGACAGCGAGAAATAATTTCTCTAAGTCGCTCACATTCCTGTTCAGATGAGCGCTCCATAATTTCAATCAACGGAAGAGTTATCTTCTTTTCAAGTACATCTTCCATCGATGGCTTACCGGTATTTACATTGGTTTCATAGTCCAAAATATCATCTACAATCTGAAATGCCATTCCAAGATTATAACCAAACATATACATAGTATTTTGGATATCGTGTGAAGCTTTCACCGACAGAGCACCAGCCGTAGCTGAAGTTGCAAAGAGACTTGCAGTCTTTTTTTCAATAATTGAGTAATAGTCCTGCCTCGTTGTATCAAGGCGACTTGCGTGATCGTTTTGAAGGACCTCACCCTCACACAACGTGGTAAGAGTACCAACTATGTGTGAAAGCAAATCAAATTGGCCACTTTGAAGTCCTATTGTCATAAGTTTCGATAGAAGATAGTCACCAACAAGCACAGCATTATGGCTCTGCCACAGTGCATTGACCGAAGGACGGCCACGTCGTTTGTCGGAATTGTCTATAACATCATCGTGAACCAAGGATGCCTGATGGATTATTTCCACTAGAAGGGCTGCAAGATATGTCCTTTTTCCGAACGAATTTATGGTAGAAGATGATGCTGCGCAAAGCATAACAATAACCGGACGGATACCCTTACCTCTTGTCGAAAGCACATAATCCACCATCTGTGAAAGCAGTGTTTCATCATCCAACTGCAAACTCTTTCTGACAAAATCCTCAAATTCTGTAAGATTTGCTTTGATTGGTTCCCTTATTTCTTCCAATGAAATGTTCATACTACAAAGTTGGCTCTACAAATATAACCAAAAAACGAAAATCTATATCTAGACAGCCATACTGATGTAACCATGCTATAGGAAATATAGTCAATTTTCCACCACTAAAAATCAACTATGTTTCAAATTAAACTTGCGTAGTTTAAGTAGTAAAAAGTAATAGAGAACTAACTATTCTATGACCCAATTGTGAACTTTTTGTCACATGCATAGTGTAAAGACTTAACTTTCCTTTGCGCATGGATAATCAATAATCACTCCATTCTCATCAACCATCCTCCATTGAGTGATATTGCGCTTTTCACTTAAAATGACAACTCCACACTTCGTTACTTTTCGTCCATCCGCTTCATATGGAATTGCGTAGCCCTTATCATCAATTTGGGCAAGAGCATT
>JAGHTK010000043.1 GCA_018065435.1 Candidatus Alistipes equi | reverse complement strand
AATGTCTTTACGATACATATAGATTTCACGACCATGATAGCGGAAGGCCTCTCCTCCTTCGTCAAGGTAATCAACCGAGGCCTTGCTGTAATCAATCAGATTACAGTCTCGTTTTAATGGTATGATATACTGTAGATTCATTTCATCCAATATGTTTATATTCTTGGCTGAATAAAAGCCTTTGTCCATGATAACATTATAGGACTTCGCGTCGTGCGTGCGCGATTTGGAGTCCGGTTGGACTAACCCCTGCCTGCGAGTTTATCTTAAGTGAAAAAAATAAAGTGCCTTTTTCTTGTTTTGTGAAAAAGGCACCATAAGGCTGGCGGGAACCCCAAACTAAAGTAATATGGGAAGAAACCCAAATCGAAAGCTCAAGTATATTGGCATAATTTGTTCCGCATTAGATGTATAGATGAAAGAACTATGTTTCATTTAGAAAGCATTATTCATCATATCCATCTCTTTTGGCACCCCACATCATAAGGAATATAATCATTCCGATTACAGCCATGCCAATCATTCCCAAAAATACGTAGTTCCATCCAAAGTTGTCAACTAAAACACCAACACCAAGACCAGATACAAATACACTCAGGTAACCGAATATACCGGTAATTCCGTTTGCGGTAGCTGCAGCCTTCTTCGTGGCAAGATTTGCAGCGGCAATTCCAATTAGAGCCTGCGGTCCGTATATACAGAATCCAGCCATTGCAAGGACGCAGATGAGTATTAGTGGATGCACATCATTTGGAAGAAGATAGAACGCTGTCATAAATATTGATGCGCCGAGCATACACATTACGCATGTACGATGAGAACGTCCTGCGAAGAAACGATCCGTAGCCCATCCTGCAACAAGCATTCCGATGATTCCGAAAATTTCGAATATTGCTACAGTCCATCCGGCATATGCATATGACATGTCTCTGGCTTCCGTAAGGAACTTAGGACCCCAGTCCAAAACAGAGAAGCGTACAACGTATACAAAGAAATCGGCAATGGCAAGAATCCAAATTAACTTGTTCTTATAGACTTTTTCCATTACAAACTTCTTGTAGGCTGCCTTGTCCATATTATCATCCCCAATGGATGTTTTCGTGTTTTCAAGTTCCGGTAGCCCTACCGACCTAGGAGTGTCTCTTAGTCCGGCAAAAATACCAACAGCACCTAGTAGCGCAATGATTGCAGGTAGAATAAAGCACCATTTCCACGCTCCTGCGTTTTGCGTAAGTGTTGTAATACTCTGTAGTGCTTTAGCCTGAACTTCAGGTATGTCCACGTTTTTGGCAATCTGCTCAGGGAGTATTTTTTTGTTTTCGTCTATCTGAGACTTAACTTTAAGGTAGTTTTCATGATTGAATACGAAGGTCTGGCTGTCTTTGCGACCATTTTCGTATGAAGGCTTGTAGACGAAGTCTACATATGCCAAAATTTCATTGTCTTTCTCTTCAAGACGCAAATTGGTTACTTTGGCAATGCGAATGTCAGATTTTTTGACATCATCCTTGAAGTTCGTAGCTACATAGTTATGGGTGATTTTTACGACATCTTGCTCTGAGGAAGAAATGTCTGTTCCCATATTACCCATAATAAAACCGCACAGAATGGCGAGCAGACCAGCTCCTATGGAATGAGATGTATTCCATATTGACATCTTTGTGGCAAGTTCCTGAGGTGGAATCCAGTGCGAAAGAAGTCGTGCGCAAGGAGGAAAACCGCTTCCCTGGAACAGGTTGTTGAAAACAAGCAGTATGCAGAATACCACCACAAGCGAGTAAGGTGCAATACCGATCTTTATGCCCATAATTCCAGGAACGAATCCGAAAGCAAGGCTTAAAAGGGCGCATAGCAAAAGACCGATGGACATATGATACCTGGCATTTGTACGGTCTGCGATGAGTCCGTTGATAAAACGACTCAGTCCGTAAACCAATCCTACGGCTGCAAGGATAATACCGAAACTTGTGTTGGATATTCCATATTCAGCAGCTAGACCAGGCATGGCAAACGAGAAGTTCTTTCTTACGAAGTAGAATAGTGCGTAGCCAAGCATTGTAACGATGATGGTACGCCATTGCCAGTAGCTAAATTTTTTTGTTTGTTCTATTGTCATGTTGATGAGTTTTTTTTGTTCAACTTTCTATTTAAGACCATGCGCCTCACGGATAAGTTCTCCCAGCACTTCAATACTATCGCATATGAGATGTGGCTGCTTTGGTGATTGATCAGCAATTTCCAGTGTGGTCTCACCGGAAAGAACCAGTACACCGAACGAACCTGCGTTGTGAGCGGTCTCTACATCAGTATAAATACGATCACCGACCATTGCTACTTGCTCTGGTTGAAGTCCGTAACGTGTCATAATTCCTGACAACATATTTGGATCGGGTTTACCAAGAACAATATCTGGTTTTCTTCCTGTTGCATGTGTTAAGCATGCGCAAATTGAACCGCAGTCAACCAAAACTACGCGCTGGTCCGTAGGACATACACGGTCTGGATTGGTCGCAATGTACGGAACGCCCTGTGATATCCACCATGCAGCTCGACAAAGTCTAGGGTAAACCAGTGACATATCGAACGCTGCGACTATTATATCCGGAACATCATCCGCATCATCTGCCGTGGAGCGGAAACCGGCGCTTTCGAATTGTGAAATCATTGAAGGAGTTCCAAGCAGGAAAAGATTCTTTGCATTGGGATAGAACTTGTGTATGTAGTCAATCGTTGCGATGACAGTGGTGTACATTTCTTCTTCGCTGGCTTCAATACCAAGTTTTGCTAGTTTTTTAAGGTAGTCATCCAAAGACTTTGAAGGGTTGTTCGTGAGGAATGAATAGTTGATATTCATATCCTTGACACTTTTCAAAAAAGCCTTTGTATATGGGAATAAAGACATGCCCATATAGATTGTTCCGTCCATATCAAGAGCAATGTGACGGAGATTTCTAAGGCGTTCCATGAGTTCATCATAAGAATAGATGGAACGATACTTGTTAAATTCTGACATGATATATCGATTGATTAAAATTATTTCTTTGTGTTTAGAAGTGTAGTTTCAAGGCCCTCCAGTTTCTTAAGAATAGGCCTCGCAAGGGCTGCAGCGAGCACAACATCCATATCTTCTTTTGAGTTTTCTGTGTATTTATCCCATAGTTCTCTACCATAATGCAGATACTCTGTAAATTGGTGATTGCTCTTTAATTTTTCGGCCATGCGCACATTGATTGTTCCGCTATTTTTATAATCTACGGCCGATAGAGCGAAAATATTCATTGTGGTTGTAACTTCTACATCCGATACTATACTTTCCAGACAATCATCATCTTCAAGCATAATGTAGCAAAGTGTAAGGATGGCAGGTGCGCTATAACAATCTTCGCTATCTATATCCAGGATGGTTTCTAGTAATGCAGCGGAACGCTCCCAGTCCTCATTCATGTAAAGATCAATAGCACTTATGTACATTACATTTGTGGCATTGCGGCTATTATCATCTAAGCAATCAAGCACCATATCAAACTCATCCGGTAGGCAGGTCGCAATATTTATGGCAATTTTATACCTTTCATCCATTGCCTCTTCAATTTTGCCGGCTCTTTGTTTGGAAATATTTTCATCAAGAAACTTTTTGAAATCCATTCCCGTAAACCGAAACAGATTACCTTCACATGGTTTAAAACTGATTTTGGCCATAGATGGTGATTTTTTTTATGCCGTTATTGCTGTACCATTTTCACGATTTGTATGCACAATCGTTTCAAGTGTGTTAAGTAAATTTGAATATCATACAAATTTAACCTTTTCTTGGGCAAAAACCAATTTGAATAATATAGTGTGCTAGAACATTCGTAACTACTTAGCAGAATAAAAAAAGAGAACCCTTTTTAGGCTCTCCCTTCCCTAGTTTCACACTATAAGTTTTTGGGTAATAATTCTCGGTCCCATGA
>JAGHTK010000166.1 GCA_018065435.1 Candidatus Alistipes equi | reverse complement strand
ACGGACCTTCAAAAATCTAATTTTTCATTTCGGTCGCCCTTTCGCTGCCCGCGGATTGGCACTGATTTACTAAAATATTGACTTTTTAAAGTCGACTCATTATTTATTGCCATAAAAATCGTAAATTTGAGTAATCAAAAATCAACTCTACAAATATGCGAATACTTCATACAAGTGACTGGCATTTAGGTCACTCGCTTTACAATTATGACCGAGAAGAGGAACAGAAAGAGATGCTGGATCAAATCACGGATATCGTGCGTGAAACGCAACCTGATGTCTTTTTGCTTGCCGGTGATGTTTATCACACATCTCAGCCTTCATCCTCGGTACAGACTATGTTTACCAATGCTTTGGTTGAAATTCATGATGCATGTCCCACAATGACTATAGTTGTTACGGCTGGTAATCATGATAGCGGCTCGAAGCATGAAATCTTTCGTACACCATGGAGGGCTTTGAAAGTTCATATGATAGGCTCCCTGAATAGGGAATGCCCTAGGGATCACGTCATAGAAATTCCAGGTAAGGGTTACATCGTGGCTATTCCGTATGTTAATGAACGCAATCTTCCAGAAGGATTTTTTCAGCAGCTTTTAGATATTGCGAAAGAGGGAAACAAGGATGGACTACCTGTTATAATGACGGCTCATACTACGGTTAAAGGATGTGATTTTTCGGGTCATGACCATGCTTCTGAGTATACGGTGGGAGGTATCGACTCGTTTGATTTGAAACAATTGGGCGAAGGATATGATTACTTGGCCCTGGGACACATTCATCATGAGCAGTTTGTTCATTCAGGCAAGCACAACGTACGATATAGCGGAACCCCTCTGGCTGTAAGTTTTGATGAGAACTATGCACACTCCGTAAGTATCGTAGAGATTGAAAAACATGGGGATAGACCAAATGTAAGATGTATTGAAATAAAAAATCCACATCCGCTTGTGACACTTCCTTCGAATGGATGGACAACGTGGGAAGATGCTAAGAAACAACTTGAAAACTTTCCTAATAATAATCCGGCCTATATACGTTTGAATGTTGAGATTGAGGATTTTCTGCCGGTGGAAGCAAATTCTCAGGCTATAGCTCTGACGCGTGGCAAACAATGCCGTTTCTGTCTTATTAACGCTAGACGTAAGGAAATAATAAAAGCGGAGACTAGGGTTCTTAACGTACAGGAGTTTCGTTCGGAATCTCCTATTGACATTGCCAGGCGTTATGCTCAAGATTTAGATATAAATTTTGATGATGAGCTGCAGAAACTTTTTCGGGAGGCGCAGCAGATGTTAGAAGAAGATTCAAGAAATGATTAATCGTTGCAATTTATGAAATTCCAGACACTTACTATACATAATATAGCATCCATAGAGGACGCTCAGATTAATTTTGAAAGTGAACCGCTTTCTTCTAGTGAAGTTTTTCTTATAACGGGAAAGACGGGAGCCGGTAAGTCTACCATTTTGGATGCTATTTGTCTTGCTCTTTATGCCGATACTCCAAGATTGGACAACACCAAAATGCAGGGTGCTACTCAGGATGGCGAAAGATCAATAAACATAAACGACCCTCGTCAGTTAATGCGTAGAAATACCGGAGAGGCTTTCGTTAAACTTACCTTTACGGGTAGTAATTCAATTCATTACGAAGCATCGTGGTCTGTTGCGCGCGCAAGACAAAAGCCTACGGGCAACATTCAGCCGAAGTCCTGGCAACTTAAGAATCTTGACACTGGTCATACTTTCGGAAAGGATGATGAGATAAAGGCTGAAATAGCGGCAGCCATCGGTCTTGATTTTAGGCAGTTCTGTCGCACTACCCTTCTAGCACAAGGTGAATTTACACGTTTTTTGAATAGCCAAGATGCCGAGAAAGCTGCAATTTTAGAGAAAATCACAGGCGTTGATATCTATTCAAAAATCGGAGCCAAGGTCCATGAAATAACTTCTCAAAAGGAAAACATTTGGAAAGATGCACAAAGATGCGTGGAGGGTGTCTCTACCCTATCGGATGATGAAATTTTACAGAAAAACGCGGAGATATCCGCCCGTGAAAATGAATATAATAAAGGCTTAGAGGAAAAAAATCTTGCTTCAGAAAAGCGTGTATGGATTGAGAGAAACTCTAAACTAAAGGGTGATTTGGAGAAGGTTGAAAAGGAACTTTGCGTACTACTTGAAACGTTGGAAAGTGATGATGTAAAAGCAGATGATACGCTTCTTAAGAATTGGAATGCCACAAGAGATGCTCGTAGTTGGATGGGGCAAATTAGCCAGGAAAAATTGGCTGTAAAAACGCAGAAGGATAATCTAGAAAAACTTTCTTCGCACTTTGCACGTATTTTGGGAGGTAGGAACTTCCTTTATGATGAGGTTCAAAAACTTAACTTTCAGTTCGATGAACTAGAAAAACGACTTTCTACTGCGAAAGAAAAGAGTGTGGTTTATGAAAATGCACAAACTATCGCAGGACATCTTTCTGTTATCGAAAAGGGACATGATCTTGTCACTGAAAAGAATGGTATAATATCGAAGGAAACTAAACTGTTGACGGATAGTTTGCGTCCTTTATTAGAAAGAGCCAAAGAGGATGAAAAGAATGCCAGAAATGTTTTTCAGGAAGAAAAAGTTAAGGTTGAAAAGAACGAAGAGGAAGTGAGAAATCTCAACCTTGGCGCTTTGCGCTTAAAAAGGGATCAGACGCGTGACTTGCTTGTAAGAATTGACAATGCACGTAATCTTCTAAATGCCCTTTTGGAAACTCAGGCGCAGCATAAAAAGGATGGCGAAGATCTCGAAGAACGGCTGACGGAAATTAATAGCTTGAGGGATAAATCCACTTCAATGGATGGGCCGATAAACGAAGCTAGAATTAGAATGGAAACTTGCTATGACAATCTTCAGCGTCAGAAGGATAGCGTAGATAAGTTTGCCAAAACATTGCGAGCAAAACTTCATGTGGGCGATACATGTCCAATCTGCGGTCAGAAAATAGATGCGGCGCTTCCTCATGAAGAGGATTTGTCAAAACTTGTAGCGAATCTTGAGGAAGCGTACAATGCTTCGAAGGATGAATTGAAAAAACTTGAAGAAACGAAAAGAAAACTCGAGGCCGAACTTGGTACGGAAAGCAAAGCGTATGAACGAGATAAAAAGATATTTGACGAAAACGTAAATGTAAAGAATGCTACGGAGAAAGCTTTGACGGCTTGTCAAGCATGTGGCTTAAAGGATAATACTACCCTTTCCGCTTTGGATACGCTTGAAGGTGATACACAATTAGTTTTGATGGGTCTTGAAAAAAACATCCAGGATGGTGAACAAAAGGAAAATGCCGTAAAGACGGAGCGTAGAGAACTAGAGAAGAAAAGAGACAATTTGGAAAATCTTCAAAATAAAGTGCGTGAAGCAGAAAAGGCGGTCAATGAATCAAGTGGACGAATTGAAACGGCTGAAGAAGTTATAAAGAATGAGAAGAAGCGTATTTTAGAAGCTGAAGATACGGTGCGGGAACTCCTTTCAGATACAAAATGGGAATTGGATTGGAAGGATGATGCTGAGAAGTTCTCTAAAAATCTTCTAAATGAAGCTAATAGTTACAATGAAAACGTATCTAAAAAACAAAACCTTTCCAATAGTTTAGAAACATTGCAAACAGAAAAAGAAAATGTTTCATCTGTTATTGATAAAATTTTAGGTACGATACCAGATTGGAAGAGTGTTAAAGCGGATGTTTCTCAGAAAATTAATGCTCTTTTACATCAGACCAATGATTTAGCAAGTGAAGTAACACAGGCCATAACCACACTTCAAAATTCAGAGAAATCCATTACGACATACCAAACGAAACTGGATGATTTTCTATCTCAGAATGAAACTCTTACGTTGGAAAAACTTTCTGAATTGAATGGGTATACTTCTAAGCAAATTCTGGACATCGAGGAGAAACTTTTTTCTCTTCGACGGGAAGAAGTGTCAAAAAGAACGCTTAAGGAAAATGCCGAAAACAAACTTAAGGAGCATCAGCAAACACAGCCGGAATTAACGGAAGAAGATACAGTTGAGTTTTTAGATGAAAGAATTCGAAATCTTGAAAGCGCTCTTAGTGATATTAGCGTTAGAAAGGGAGAAATCCTTAAAGAACTTTCAACTGATAAAGAAAATAAGGAACGCCTTGGACAGCTTATTGACGATGCTAAAAAGAAGAATAATGAATACCAGAGGTGGTCTCGCTTGAATCAACTTATTGGAGATGCAACAGGTAACAAATTTAGAAAGATTGCCCAGAGTTATGTGCTTACAAGTCTTATTTACTCTGCAAATAGCTATATGAAGACGCTTTGTGATCGTTACACCCTAAAGGTTACTCCTGGTACTTTTGTAATTTCCCTAGAGGATGCATATCAGGGGTACGCCTCTCGTGCAGCATCTACGATATCGGGCGGTGAAAGCTTCCTTGTATCCCTATCGTTGGCACTTGCGTTGAGTGATATTGGACAGACTTTGTCGGTCGATACACTTTTTATAGATGAAGGATTTGGAACCTTAAGTGGAGAACCTCTTCAGTGCGCTATTAATACCTTGCGCTCGTTGCATACAAAGGCTGGACGTCACGTGGGTATTATAAGCCATGTGGATGAGTTGCAGGAACGCATTCCGGTTCAGATACAGGTTAATCAGGAAGGAAACAATTCTAGTAGCACGGTAAGAATTGTGCCGGAGGTGTAATAGAGATTGATTAATAGCTTAATATGTCATTTATCGTTTATACGAATTATTATGTATGCATCTTATCCATTAATCGAGTATAAAAGACATTTATTGCTTGAGAACAAACAGGGACACCTTCTTATTGATACAGGCAGCCCTACCTCATTCCATGAAGATGGGTTTATTGAATTAGGCGATTTTCGGATGGAAGTTCCAAAAGATATCTTTGGAATCGTTGACTCCAAATATTTGAGTGACACTTTGGGTCTTAAAATCAAAGGACTTCTAGGAATGGACTTCATGGGACAACACCCAACGGTTTTTAATACTAAGGGATTTGGCGGATTTATTAGTTTTGGTGATGGTTTCAATGATGCCGATGTAATGGAAGGTTTTTCTATTATGGGATGTCCTGGAATTGTTATAGAGGTGAATAGAAGACCTGCCCGTGTTCTTGTGGATTCTGGAGCTAATTTATCATACATTGACAAGCAGTTTGTTAGAGAATCCCAATTTCTTAGTGAGCAAGAAGACTTCCATCCGCTGTTAGGAACTGGTTTATTTACAACTGATACATACGAGGTCCCTTGTCACATCGGTTGTGGAAATCACAAAGACAAGGACTTAAATGTGGTGTTTGGTATTCTGCCGGCTGAAATGGGATTATTACTAAGTGCGCAGCAAGTTGACGGAGTGATTGGATATGATCTGTTTTGTAATTTTAGGATATCTCTTCAAGATGGTAAGGTGGTATTGCCTCCATAGGGTATATGATAACATTGATTGAAAAAGTTCATCAAGTTGGGAAAATATTTCGCCATACATTGGATGCCTTTGTGATTATTATAAGCCATGTAGATGAATTGCAGGAACGTATCCCGGTTCAGATACAGGTCAATTAGGAAGGAAACAATTCGAGTAGTACAGAATTGTGCCAGAGGTGTGAGTGAGGAAACAAATAAATATCTAAACTTATTTTTGTTCAATGCATTTCTCTCAAAGAATGGATTATTGTAACTTTGTTAAGTCGTATTGATAAGTCATTATTGAATTAAGTATTCCAATGAAAGAGATTCCAATAGTAAAAATCGAGAATGGATATAATAGCGCTTTTATAGATTCATCTGTACAAGCAGATCCTTCATTCTCTCCACAGTTTCTTACAAATAACGGCAGTACAGTTTTTTCTAGTCTTAAGAAGGAACTTAATGATTGTAAAGAACTTAAAATTTCAGTTGCGTTTATTACTATGGGAGGCCTAACGCCATTGTTGGGAACTCTTAAAGAATTGGAAAAAAAAGATATAAAAGGACAAATAATTACTACAGATTATCTATTGTTCAGTGAGCCAAAAGCTCTAGATCGTCTGAATGAGTTGAAAAATATCAAATTAAAGATTTTCAAGACTTCTAATGAAAAAATAGGATTTCATACAAAAGGATATATTTTCAAAAATGATGTAGGTTATCATGTTGTCGTCGGTAGCTCGAATCTGACGCATAATGCTATTTTTATTAATCATGAGTGGAATACTCGAATAGTATCAACACCGGAAGGAAAATTTGCACAGGATGTAATAAGCGAATTTAATACATTATGGGATAATTCTGTCTCATATTCAGATTATAGAGATGAGTATTATGAACTATATAAAAAGAGTGATCAGTCTGCAGTAAGAATCGTCTATCGTTCGATTGATTTAGAGTACTCTCAGGTTCTACAACCGAATATGATGCAGCAAAGGTTTGTCGAAAACATATTCAATATCGTTAATAGTAAGGCTAATAGGGCCTTATTAATATCTGCAACGGGAACGGGTAAAACATATGCGTCTGCGTTTGCCGTAAGAAAACTATTTTCAGAAGGAATAATTGAAAATCAAAAAGTATTGTTTATATC
>JAGHTK010000062.1 GCA_018065435.1 Candidatus Alistipes equi | reverse complement strand
ACGGACCTTCAAAAATCTAATTTTTCATTTCGGTCGCCCTTTCGCTGCCCGCGGATTGGCACTGATTTACTAAAATATTGACTTTTTAAAGTCGACTCATTTTTAGATATTTAGAAAAAATTAGACCTCCGCAAAAGAGGCCTAATTTATGTATCCCGTGCAATTTGCTGAGTTAAGGATTAAAGAGTTGTTGTACAAAAAAGTGCCCAAATTATCCGAAAATCCATTTAGCCTTAGGGCCTATCAAACGATAAGCAATTGCAACAAAAGCCCAGGAAGCTATCAGTGTAAAGATAGCGGAGATGGGAATCACCATTCCTATATGCATAAATTTCATGCAGGTATTGACAATTGGACCTACAAAGAAGAAATGTACCATATATATACCGAAACAGCATAGCGTGGAATTGGCAATTAATCGTTTAATCTTTTCATTATTTACAACAGCGCATTTGCATATCAAAAAGATGGAAACATTCATCATCATTACACTCAAGCTATTGTTAGTCCAGAATAACTCATACATTTCTTCGGTGTGAGAAGGGATGGAAAGAGTCCAGTTGTGCCCAAGGTATGTTATGAAATATCCTGCCAGCAACATAGGAATGCATACACAAAGTACTTTTCGTGAGTCCCATTTGTGATTTCTTATGTAGTGCCCGAGCAAAAGATATCCATTCCATCCAGCAAAGTAATATAGGGCATGAAAATGCATATTCCAGGTGCATGAACCCCAAATGTAGGTATTACAGAATGTATTGTAGTAAGGCAGCAATAATGTTATAGCCCATATTCCAAGGAATATACGCTTTTCGCGATCTGAAGCCTTTTCAACCCAGCAGGAGAATATTGGAATGTAAAGATAGAGACCTACAAGTAAGTAAACATACCATAGATGAAGGTTAATTGTGTTGAAATTCAAAGGAATATTAGCCAATGACTCGAGGGCTGTTTTCATTGGAGCATCGTAGAAATCTTTTACTGCATATGGAAAAAGGCTGAAAAGAGTTTCTCGTTCCATTCCTAGGGCTTTTGTTACTAGGGGATAGAAACAATAAAGTAGTGTCCAAATAAAAAATGGAGCGACGACTCTGGTAATTCTCTTTTTGTAGAATGCCGATGCGCTTGTCTTTACAGGAAGAAGCAATGCTCCTGTAAGCATTACAAAAATAGGTACTGGACGAAGCATACTGCCCCACAAAGAACCCCAAAATGATAACTGTTCAGGATTTGGTGCCCAATCTACTGACCAACTGAATTGCGTTGCACAGTGGCAGGCTACCAACATAAAAAGAGCAACTACTCGTACAACGTCCATCCATACGATATGTCCGTTATTTTCTAATAATGTATTTTTCATAACCAATAATTTGACTCGCAAAATTAAATTTATAAATGTGCTTTTAAAACTTATTTTGAGTTTGTTTTCAGGATCTATTGTCGATTTCGCAAATAAACTTGCAGCACTATCTTTTAGCGCAAAAAATTGCAACGAAGGCACGCTGTTTAGGTGTTACTTCCAAAGATTACAGATGTGAGTGGATTTCTCAAATCAAGTTCTACATCTTGTATGAAATGTCGATTTTGGGAAGCTTGGTGTAAAGCAAAGCGCATAACAATACAATTGCTCCAAGGCTTATAAGAATTACATCAAGAGATATGTTTTCTGTCATAAATCCGGCTATGGTCATACCTAACGGGGCTATAATCGTTACGAGTGAAGCTGCAACTGAAAAAGCACGTCCCTGTATCTGGGATGGAATGTAGTTCTGAGCAATGACCAAAAGCGATATTATCATTGATACAACCGAAAGTCCGAATCCGAAAAGAGCTATGCAACTTAGCGTAAGTCCTTTAACGGACATGAGTATATACATAAGGCCAATGCCTATAAATGAAATGGATATGAGTCTGTCACGGTTGATTTTCTTTTTTATTACAGAGAGCGTTACGGCACCCGTAGCCACTCCGGCTCCTATCATGAATTCAAGCATGGACATTACAAGCGGCGTGCCGTGAAATACTTCCTTTGCAAATATTGGCACCATGAAAAGCATCGGGTATATGAAAAAACTTGAAATGGAAAGAAGTAACAGCAAATACATTATAGGCCGCTCTTTATTCAGGAACGAAAAAACTTCCTTGAAATCATCCCAATATGTGGTACGATGACCATCTTTTTGTTCCTTTGCAACACAGAGTGGGGTAGTGACTCTAAAAGAAAGAATGGCTGCCATAATAATCATTACAATGTCTGCCCAAAAGGCGGCATAAATCCCTCCAAACTGAATAACAATGCCACAAAGGATGCTTCCGATAATGGCCGATACCGGAAGAACGGCTCCAGTCATTGAGACTGCTCTTGAAAGATCCCGCCGACCGGCAATTGCACCTAGGCTTGTCTGTTGGGCAACATCATATAACGAACCAAATCCGTTTGTTAGTATGAGTGAAAGGGCAAACAGAAGCGGTAATCTAAAATATATAGGGAGAAGAACGATTGTAAGAAACAGAATAACTACAGAAAGAAGCAATGCCACTACCATACATTTCTTTCGATTGTATCTGTCGGCGAATACTCCCATCATCGGTGAGAAAATTACAAGCCCTGCGGTCGATGCTCCCATTATTACGCCCAGAATAGTTTTGTTATGTTCAATGGCTGAATTAATTAGCCACCATTCGACAGCGAAAAGAAAGAATTTGTTTCCGCTATCTGTTAGAAAGCGTGCAGCTATAACGCGAAGAAAATTTCTGTTTTTAAGTAGTGCCATAAACTGAAATGCGCATGCAAATTTACTAAAAAAGCAATCAAGTAGAATTCTAAATCGTTTTACGCGATATATTCGAAAAATGATTTTGGTTAAACAGGTTGTATGTTTTTATAAGTGTGTCACTTTCGAAGAATAGAGGATTTTGAATAGCATAAACTTAGAAAACTTTTTTTGTTTTATGAGTTTTTTAGCTATCTTTGTGCCAATAAAAATTTGCCGGTATATGAGTGACAGGGGAATAGTTGTCGAAAAGGCTGCTAATTATATTATGGACTATGGACTTAAGTCTCTTCGCATGGATGATCTTGCGCAGCAACTTGCTATGTCAAAACGAACGCTCTATGAGATGTTTTCCGATAAGGAACAACTTATCTACGAAAGTTTGTGTTTTTTGCATGAGGCAGAACATATGCGCGTTAGGGAAAAGGTTCATACTTACAATAATCATCTGGCAGCACTCTTTGATGGTTTTCTCATAATGACCGAAAAATCACATGTCCACAAGCGTATCACGCAGAATTTACAAAAGTTCTATCCAGCCCTATATGAGAAGGTACAGACGGAATTCGAAAAAAAGAGCTTTGAAGATCTTAGACGACTTCTTCGCAACTATATAGATGAAGGTCTAATCAAGTCGGAGATCAACATAGAGCTAGCGGTTGTTACATTCCATTTTACGGCTCACGGAATCATTTCCAGCTCGAAACTTTCCCTACCTGAAGGTGTAACTGAAAAGGAGGCTTTATTCTATGCGATTGTGAATTTCTTTCGTGGTCTAGCAACACTTCGTGGTGTGGAGCAGATAGATCAGTATATGAAAAATAAGAATGAAATTTTATACAAAATAGATCGATGAAAAAAATTGTTTTGCTCTTTACCTTGATAGTGCTTCAATGGAGCACTTCAGCGCAGGATACAGGCGGGGTAGAACTAAACCTCTCACTTGAGGAGGCTTTGCAGATAGCCCTTAGCGAAAATCCTACGATCAAGATTGCAAATAAGGAAATTGAAATTAAAAAGTATGCAAAACGGGGAACATATGCTGCACTCTATCCTCAGATTGATGCTACTGGAACCTACCAACGAGTTATAGAAAAACAGACGATGAGTATGAGTCTGGGTGGTCAGACACAATCCATCAAAGTTGGTAGTGACAACTCCTTTTCGGGAGGAATTACCGCTGCTATGCCTCTTATCAATGCACAGTTGTGGACTTCGTTGAAGCTTTCTGCTTTGGATGTGGAACTTTCAGTGGAAAAGGCACGTTCTTCGAAAATTGATATGATAGAGCAGGTGACAGCTGCGTATTACACTGTCCTTCTTTCGAAAGAACTTCTATTGGTTTTCCAGCGTGTATATGATAATGCTGTAGCTAACAACCGTGAGGTAAAAAAGAAGTTTGATGTAGGTATTGTCTCGGAATACGACCTTATTACATCGAATGTGAGCGTAAAGAATGCTGAGCCGAACGTGACTTCAGCCAAAAACAACATCACGCTTGCTTTGTGGCAACTTAAGGCCCTTTTGGGAATTGATCTAAATAAGAATATTGACGTAAAAGGTTCTCTTATGGACTATGTTCCTGCGATGGAGAAGGCTGTTGTGCTTTCCGATTTGAATCTGGAGAACAATACCACACTACGTCAAATGGAAATTCAGGATGAACAATTGCAAAAGGCTGTAAAGTTGACAAAACTTGCTAATGTACCTACGCTTAGTATCAATGCTGCATATCTTTATTCGGCACTTGGTAACGATGGCAAGTTCTTTGTCCGCTCTGCATGGAATCCGTATTCCTATGCAGGACTTCAGTTCAATGTCCCTATTTTTGCTGGTCTGTCGAAGCGCTCCGCTACAAAACAGGCAAAGCTGAATCTAGAGAATCTTCGCTTGCAAAAAGAAAACGTAGAACGCAATCTGCGCGTTCAAATGATACAATCTTTCAACAATATGCAGACTTACGTTAAACAATATCATTCAGCATCGGCTACCGTTTCTCAGGCACAGCGCGGATACGATATTGCGGCAAAACGTTATGAAGTTGGAAGCGGAACGCTTTTGGAAATAGATAATTCACAGGTGGCCCTCACACAGTCTGAACTTAGCCGTAGTCAGGCAATCTATGAATTCTTAAATTCAAAACTTTCTCTCGACAAGATTATTGGACACCTTGAAAATAAGTAAACTACATATGAAAAGCATTAATGGTATTCTTTTGATTGTCTTTGCGGCATTTGTCTGCATAGGCTGCACAACAAAGAACAATAAGACACAGGAAGAGGTTAAACTGCCAACGGTGGTTCTTTCTAAGGCATCCATGGAGGATGTGGAACAAATAGAGGTGTATACGGGCTCCATTGAGGCAAATATCCTCAATAAGATTACATCCCAGTATACAAAACGAATTCTGGAAATTAGATATGATGTGGGAGATAGGGTGAATAGCGGTGATGTATTGGTACGTTTGGAGTCCTCTTCGCTTTTGCAGTC
This sequence comes from Candidatus Alistipes equi, assembly GCA_018065435.1. Classification (GTDB taxonomy): domain Bacteria; phylum Bacteroidota; class Bacteroidia; order Bacteroidales; family Rikenellaceae; genus Alistipes; species Alistipes equi. The sequence goes on along the minus strand of JAGHTK010000062.1, from coordinate 6,893 downwards.
TAAGGTTCAGATGGAAAATGCCAAGGCAGAGTATGAACGTATGAACGAACTCTATTCGTTTGGTGGCGCTTCTAAGTCTCAACTTGATGCAAAGCGTATGGCATATGATGTGGCTCTTGCTTCGTACGAGAACCAGACTGAGAATACGACACTTGTAGCTCCCGTGTCGGGCATCATTACAAGTCGTAATTACGATCCGGGAGATATGACATCCTCGCTTCCCATCCTTGTACTTGAGCAGATCAAACCTGTAAAGATTATGATTAATGTATCAGAAAATCTTTTCTCGAAGGTAAGCAAGGGGATGAAGATGGCAATCGAAGTTGAGGCATATCCCGGTGAAAAATTTGTTGGAACGGTTTACAGAGTTTATCCTACACTTAATACACAGACTCACACTTTCCCTGTAGAGGTGCGTCTTTCGAATCAGGATGAAAGGGTACGCCCAGGTATGTTCGCTCGCGTTACAATGTCCCTAGGTTCCAAGAAAAGAGTAACGGTTGAGGATCGTGCAATACAGAAACTTCCAGGTTCTGGTGATAGGTTTGTATATATATACGTTCCTGAGAACCAGACTGTAAGGTATTCGAAGGTTGAACTAGGTAGAAGACTTGATAACCGCTACGAAGTTCTTTCTGGCATTGAGGATGCGGACCAGGTAGTCATTCAGGGACATATGGCCCTAAAGAATGGAGCAAAAGTTGATGTTAATGATAAATAGGTCTTACTATGAATATATATAAGTCAGCAGTAAAAAATCCGATAACCACCATTCTTACTTTTTGTGCGGTGGCGATTTTCGGTATCTTTTCATTGCAGAGACTGCCTATCGACCTTTTCCCTCATATTGATACCACGTACATCATGGTTATCACCGCTTATCCGGGCGCAAGTGCTGTGGATATAGAGGAAAATGTGTCGAAACCTCTGGAAAACTCACTTAATGCGGTTGACAATCTTAAGCATATCATGTCAAAGTCTAAGGAGAACATCTCCGTTGTTACGTGTCAGTTCCAGTATGGAACCGACGTTGAAGTGGCAACGGCTAATATCCGTGACAAACTTGACATGGTACTTAACAATCTTCCGGATGAAGTTAACAAACCAATCATCTTCAAATTCGGAACAGATGATATCCCGATTATCCTTATGTCAGTTCATGCTCAGGAATCGTGGAGTGGTTTGTACAAGATTCTTGATGATAAGGTGGCTACGCCTTTGGCTCGTGTCGATGGCGTTGGTACGGTTTCCATTCAGGGTGTGCCTGAGCGACAGATTCAGGTTTACTGTGATCCTTACAAGATGGAGGCTTACGGAATTACAATCGAAGGTATTGCACAGATCATAGCTTCGGAGAACAGACAAGTTCCTGCCGGTACGATTGATATAGGTAACAATACATACTCTTTGCGTGTCGATCAAGAATTCCAGGAAGGAAAGGAAATTCTGGATGTTGTAATAGGTACACGTAATGGTGCGAATATCTATGTTCGCGATGTAGCCACAGTTTCAGATACGCAACAGGAACGTATCCAGGAATCTTTCTCGAACGGAGAACGTTCAGGTCTTATTGTCATCCAGAAGCAGACTGGTGCGAATTCCGTTGATATTGCCAAGAAGGTTGAAAAAGAGATGAACAAAATTCGTCCTACACTTCCTTCTGATATTCGCATTAAGACATTTGTTAACACATCCGATACGATTGTCGATACGGCAAATTCCCTTGTGGATACAATCCTTATGACATTTATCGTGGTGATGCTTGTTGTGATGCTTATGTTGGGTCGTTGGCGTGCGACAATTATAATCGTGCTTACCATTCCAATATCGATGCTTTCGTCACTTATCTATCTTCTCATTGCGGGAGATTCCATTAACATTATTTCGATGAGTGCGATATCCATATCAATCGGTATGGTTGTCGATAATGCAATCGTTGTGCTTGAGAATATTACATCGCATGTCGATCGAGGCGAACGCCTCAAGCAGGCTTCCGTATTTGCTACGAAGGAGGTGGGTCTTTCAATCATTGCATCAACTCTGACAACTATTGCCGTATTCTATCCACTTACTCTTATTACGGGTATGGCCGGCGTACTTTTCAAGCCGATGGGATGGATGGTAACGACAACTCTTACCGTATCTATGGCTGCGGCCCTTACTTTCACTCCGGTTCTTGCGACACTTATAATGAAGCAGAATCCGAAAAAATCGCGTTTCCAGAAGTATGTGGATGCTGCACTTGATTGGTTGACAGAAGTTTATGCTCGTGGCCTTAATTGGTCGATTCATCATCGCAGACTCTTCCTTGTATGTGCCTTTGGCCTTTTCTTTGTTGTTGTCATGGGACTTGGCCCACGTGTTAAGTCGGAATTCTTCCCTACACAGGATAATGCACGTATTGGAATCATTGTAAAACTTCCTGTAGGTACACGTCAAGAAATTACAAAGGAATTGGCTCTAAGAATTAGTAATGATCTTAGACGCGACTATCCGGAAATTGAAACCATCAACGTTACGGAAGGTGTGCCTGATTCTGATAACAGCTGGGCATCAATCCAGGACAATGGAACATATATGATGAACTTCAACCTTGCACTTTCGAAGAAGACGGAGCGTAAGCGCGGAATGATAGAGTTGTGTGAGTTGATACGTGCCGATTTACGCAAATATACGGAGATTCGTACGTTCGAAGTTCGTGAATCCGGTCAGCGTGGTGGAGCTGGTGGTGGTAGTGCCGTGGATGTTGAGCTTTACGGATATGACCTAGAGACTACGGACCGCGTCGCTCAGCAAATCAAGCAGATGATGCTTTCTATTGATGGATGTAACGAGGTGAACCTTTCTCGAGATGAATATACTCCTGAATATCAATTCGTGTTTGATCGCGAAAAACTTGCTCAGAACGGGTTGAACGTTGCTTCGGTTGCAATGTTACTTCGAAATAGAGTTAACGGAGCGGTTGCGTCTTATTATCGAGAGGATGGTGAAGAATATGATATCCTTGTTCGCTATGAACGTCGATTCCGTGAATCTCAGGAGGATATAGAAAATATTACAGCATACAACAGCGAAGGCAAAGCAGTTAAGCTTCGTGATTTGGGTAAGGTTGTTGAACGTCATACTCCTCCTGCAATAGAAAGAAAGGACCGTTCACGTTACATAAAAATTACTGGTTCGGTAGGTAAGGGATACGCTCTTTCGGATATCATTGGTGCCACGGCTGCAGGAATAAATGCAATGGAACTTCCTTATGGCGTTTCCTGGAAATTTGGAGGAACTTACGAGGATCAACAGGATACCTTCCGCGATATTATCCTGCTTATGTGCCTTATGATAATTCTTGTATACGTTATCATGGCTTCGCAGTTTGAAAGTCTGGCATATCCTTTTGTAATTATGTTCTCTTTGCCGTTCGCCCTTGTGGGTGTTATCTTCGGTCTTCTTTTAACTGGAACGCCGCTGGGTGTTATGGCACTTTTGGGTATTTTGATGCTTGTGGGTATAGTGGTTAACAACGGTATTGTACTTGTAGACTACACGCGTTTGGTTGTAGCCCGTGGTGAGAAACTTATGGATGCCGTTGTAATCGGAGGTCGTTCACGTTTGCGCCCGATTCTTATGACAACCCTTACAACTGTCATAGGTATGGTGCCTATGGCAACCTCGGATGGCATTGGTTCTGAGATGTGGAAATCACTTGGTATGAGTGTCGCATGGGGATTGAGTTTCTCGACTCTCGTGACACTATTCCTCATTCCGGTTCTCTTTACGTCGCTTGCACTACGTCGTCAGCGCCGTCGTGAGAAAAAAGCACAGAGGTTAAGCGAGTAAACTATTTTGCTTTATGAAAGGAATATTTATATCGTGCAATCAGGCACTTCTGGATGAAGTTATGACTGCAATGAAAGAAATAGGTGTCAGAGGCTATACATCATGGGAGGAAGTTCAGGGCTGTGGCCTTGAAGGAGAACCTCACACGGGTGAAGCCGCATGGCCTACACTGAATTCAGCTCTTTTGGTCTTTACGGATGATGAAAAGGCCGTTAAACTGATGGAAGAACTAAAGATTATTGATCAAAGAAGCCCTAAACTTGGAATACGAGGCTTCAAATGGGACGTCGAAGGTACGTTCTAAAGAATATTTATTTGAAACATATCGGTCGTTCATAAGACGGCCGATATGTTTTAAGGGGGTCTAGTAATAATGTCTTAGAGTTTAAGAACTATTGCGCTTCTTGACACGTTATATACCTTTATAAAGAAGTGGTCTTCTTTGTCTTCCGTGCGTCGTGTCTCGGTAAAATACTCTCCGTTATTGTCAACGCGGCCAAGACCACCAAAACGTTTATCTTCAGTTGAAAGAGCAATTGTGTATTTTCCAGGCCAAGGTACCTCTATCTCATAGTTTGGAATAGACGCTGTTGGGTGCCAGTTAAAGATGAAAATAAGACCCGAATGCGAATATACTACTGTCTTATTATCATAGTCTGTTTTCCAAAGGTATGGATATCCATCCTCAAGAACCCGATACTCTTTTATAAGATTTATCATCTGTCGATCAAATTCTTGAAGCTTGCCATAGCGTAGAAATCCGTTCTTCGAAAGAGACCATTGTCTTCTAGCGTGTTCATACGACCAATCGTTACCTTGTCTTGGAAAATCTATCCATTCTGGGTGTCCGAACTCGTTTCCCATAAAGTTTAGATACGCATTTCCTCCTGTGGATATGGTGAAGAGTCGTATCATCTTATGTAGAGCAATTCCGCGGTCAATGACAATGGATTCGGACGAGTTGTCCATTGAATAGTACATTTCCTTGTCCATTAGACGAAATGCCAGCGTCTGATCACCAACCATAGCCTGATCGTGTGATTCGCAGTAGGCAACCGTTCCAACACCTTCAAGGCGTGATGTCATTATCTCCCACATCTGTCCAATGTCCCACTGCTCGTCATTTTCATCCTTCAAAAGACGAATCCAAAAATCTGGTATGGCCATTGCAAGACGGTAGTCGAATCCATATCCTCCATCTTCAAGCGAATGGCACATGCCAGGCATTCCGCTTACATCTTCTGCAATTGTTACAGCATTAGCTTTTAGTTCGTGAATGAGTTTGTTCGCTAGTGATAGATATACAAGTGCATCTTCGTTGACCTCTTCGTTGAAGTACTTCTCTCTGCAGTCAAATTCTGTGTAACCATGGTGATTGTATATCATAGAAGTTACACCATCAAAACGATATCCGTCTATATGGAACTCCTCAATCCAGTATTTTATGTTTGAAAGCAAGAAGTGTTGTACCTCTCGTTTTCCATAGTCGAATGTTTTGGAATCCCAATACTTTTGATAGCCTTCATCTCCGGACTTGGAATATAGGTGGTCCGACCCATCAAGTTCGTTGATGCCTTCATTCAAATTCTTTATATAATGTGCATGAACTAGATCCATAATAACGGCGATACCCATTGAGTGGGCCGTGTCAATGAGTTCTTTCAGTTCTTCAGCACTACCAAAGCGCGAAGAGGGTGCAAAGAAACTTGATACGTGGTATCCGAATGAACCATAGTAAGGGTGTTCTGCCAGAGCCATAACTTGTATGGCATTATATCCCGCATCTCGAATTATTGGAAGTATATTCTTTTGGAATTCAGCATAGGTACCAATTCCGGCTTTTTCCTGCGCCATGCCAATGTGCGTTTCGTATATGAAAAGAGATTTCGGCATGGTAAAATCCTTTGTCTTCCAGTCGTATCCGCGATGCTCTACAAACTTTGCTGTGAAGTTCTTTGTCACTTCATCCTGAACAACGTATCGGGCATAGGCGGGAATTCTTTCCCTTATGCCGTTCTTTCCCTTCACCTGAATCTTGTAGAGTGAACCAGCCTCAAGTGCGGCTTCGTACATAACCCTTGGAAGGAACGTACTCCAAATTCCGTTATTGTCTTTTTCCAATCGGATTTCATCTCTATGCCAATCGTTAAAATCCCCAAATAAGTACACTTCTTCGGCCTCTGGTAACCATTCTCTAAACCACCATCCGTCCAAATCGTCATCAAAGTTCCATCCAAAATAGCGATATCCGTTGGCGTAGTTTACAATCGTTCCGGCGGTCTTTTGAATATCGTCCATCTTCGAAAGGTATTTCGCATGTCTTCTTTCAATGATGTGTGAAACTGGTTTTAGCCAATCATCCTGTTCGACTATTTTAAGTTGTTTTTCCATATTGGCTAATGGTAAAAATTGTCTAAAAAGCAGGTTACTTAAACTGTTCTTTTATAAACCAAATTGCAAGTCATTAATTCTAGGAAATTTGGTTAGAGATGCCGATGAAATCTCTAAAATATACGAATATGAAAGAACGGATTACTCATTATGTTTTCCCTCAAAGAAAACTCTGTGTCATAATATGGACTGATTTTTAGAAGATCCCTTATCGTCTTTGATTTTTGTCCTGTTGTCGAGCTACTTGTGTTAAAGTACTCGCATATATCGTAAGGTGAAAGTCTTAATCTTGAGTCCTTGCTAAAGATGAAGTTGATACTGCAAATTGTATAAACTGCGGCAGCTGCCCAAATTTCTAGTCTCCCAGATTGAAGAGGATTGGAACGCTTTCTGCCAAGCTTTTGTATCAATTTGGTACAAAGCAATGCACATTCCTCATCTAGTTTTTCATTACAGAATGCCACGGCGAGTTTTATGATTTCACTTTCTCTTTTCTTTAATTCCTCTTTAGTCATGTTAATTCATGTTAATTCATTTTTTGCAATTGATTTTGCGATGTTGAAACTTTTATTAAATATTTATCATAAAAAGGCAATAGCCCAAATAATACGTTGATTATCAATAAGCCTTGTTACTAAGCATTAGATGACAAGCCCCTTTAGCCTTAA
>JAGHTK010000028.1 GCA_018065435.1 Candidatus Alistipes equi | reverse complement strand
TTGGTTCGAATCCGCTACTATGACTGGCATCATAGAGCATCTAAGGCATTATCCAGATTTTAATCCGCTATATTTAGATGGAGTGGAATTATCGTTGGGAGCATTCAATGTTCCTTGTGAAGATGCTCGAACCCCAATTCCTTTGTTGTATCAAAGTGGCTATATAACGATTGCTTCTTATGATGACGAGACTGGGAACTATACTCTTCGTTTTCCTAATTACGAGGTAAGAAAGGGCTTGATAGAAGGAGTAACGAACTACTTGATGGATACGGACGACAATGAGAGAGATGCCGTTATCTCCAATATGGTACGTGCCCTAAATCAGGGAGATTTATCCAAGGCCTTAATTCAACTTCGTTCCTACATATCGAGTCTTCCATACGACATAATTACCAAGAAAGAATGGCTGGTAAAACGCAAACGCGAAGCCTTCTACCAAATGCTTCTATACATTGTCTTCTCACTGCTAAATAACAAAGTAGATACTGAAGTAAAGAGCATTCAGGGACGAGCAGATGTAGTCATTAAAACCAAGAGCGATATTTTCGTTCTTGAGCTGAAGGTAGACGATACAGTCGAAAATGCACTTTCGCAGATTGATGATAAAGGTTACGCCATACCTTATGAAGCGGATGGACGAAAAGTAACGAAGTGTGGAGTTGTTATTTTAAGTGAAAAGCGCAATATCACTCAGTGGAGGATGGTTGATGAGAATGGCGTGGTCATTGATTATCCATGCGCAAAGGAAAGTTAAGTCTTTACAACATACATGTTCAAAAGACATCTCCTATTTTAATCAATAATTTTCACAATCTACCTAAAAAGTGATTTAGGCTTATATAAGTGAGAAAAGAACTGCATTACAAAGGTCAAAAAGAGGGATTCTGTAAAGACGATGTTATGTTTCCAGGAATTTGCCCTCCAACGACGAAAGCGGTAAATAAATATCCTAAAAAGATTTCTGGTATCGGGATGAGACAATGTCCATTCTGGAGATAGGATGTCGTTAAAAACGCGGTTAAGTAACTTTTCATCCACAGGTGAAAGATATTCGTTAATTAGAAAGTCAAATCCGGTTATGCGCTCCGATATACGAATTACAATTGAAAGGAAACGATCCATATTCTCCCTTTTTGCTACTTCCTGCAAAAACTTAAAGTCTATTCGTGACTTATTACATTGCATAAAACATGCAAAATCCATAACGTGGCGAAGAATAATTCGCTCGGCTGCAAAATGCATGGCCATATGTCTAAGAAGGAATAATGCATTAAGCTGTGGATTTGGAATATAGACTCTTTGACCAAGGACAGATATCGTTTCGTTTTCATCCAGAGCCAAACGCTTCATTATCTTTTCCAGGCGTCGATTGGAAAGATGTGCCTGAATGTTTACAAAATCAAAATGATTCTCTACATGAACGCCCTGAAAGAAAAAAGTCGTATGGTGATGAACATCCGTTTTTACGTCAATATGCTCCTTCTTTCGAAGTGCATTGTCTGCCTCACGCCACTTCCCAAAAAGGTATATATCAATATCGCCTGATGTACGATGGTTTGGTATCAGATAATTAAGACTTAAGCCATAACCCTTTAGAAGCATCATACGAAAGCCATGCTTTGAGTACAAAGCACTAAGCTCGGATATGGCCTTCTTTTTATGTTCATAATCTGTTTCCGTATCGAAAGCAGCTGACATCCACTCATAGAATATATTTCGGGACAGGTTTAGCGAGGAAAAGTATTGCGTGTCCTGCTTTATAAGAGATATCGCATCAAAAAGTAGAGCATCCACACCCGACAAGCAAGAAAGTTCAAACACAGAATCCCAGTCTTTTTCAGATAACGCACTAAAAAAAGAACGTGCACTACAACAAGGCAACGCTTCAGAAGAAGTCACCTGCGGGAAATCATCAATCGTAAGTCCCGTTTTTCCTTTTTCAAAAAGTTCCCTACACTGAGATACACGAAGCAGATAAACAAGCGATTCTACAACCTTCTTTTCAATCATATTCCGAAAATAAATTCACGATTTTTTTAGCCACTTAGCTATTGGTAAAACAAAAATAAGAAATATTTCTAAAGGCCATCAACGAAAAAGATTTACTCAGATGTCTAAAGATAAGACCTTTTCAATTATAGGTGCCATATCGTAGTATCTGTACTCTGAAAGACGCCCTGCAAAAATTACATCACGCTCTGAAAGAGAAAGCATACGATAAGAGTTGGCTAGTTGATTATTTTTAAGATCGTTTATGGGATAGTATGGTTCTTTTCCCAGGACATATTCCATGGAGTACTCTTCTGTAATGACTGTATTTTGTACACGCGAAAGATCCTTAGTAGAAAGTTCGAAATGCTTATGCTCAATAATTCGTGTGAAGGGTTTTTCATGACTTGTATAGTTCACTACAGCATTGCCTTGAAAATTTACAATTGGAAGTAGCCGGTGCTTAAATTCCAAAGTACGCCACTCGAGTCTACCGAAACGATAAGAAAAATACTCGTCAAGAGGTCCCGTATAGACAATCTTTCTAAAAGAGGCCTCAGGGAACTTTCCTTCACTACCTCTTGAGAGCCATCCGCCATCCGCCTTGCGTTCAAGGCAGTGCCTGATTTGATTAAAATCCAGGTTAAGAATTACATCCGTACCTTCCAGCATTCCATCTATAAGGGGGTTGTATCCGCCCTGAGGAATTCCTTGAAATGAATCATTGAAGTAATTGTTATCAAACGTATAACGAATAGGAAGACGCTTTATTATAAACGCAGGAAGCTCCTTGCAAGAACGGCCCCACTGTTTTTCAGTATATTCCTTAATGAGTGTTTCAAAGATATCACGACCAACAAGCACCATGGCCTGCTCCTCGAGATTTTGAGGCTCCCTCCCGTTAAGCAAAAGAAGAGCCTCTTCTTGCTGCCTTTTTATAATAGCACGTGCCTCATCTGAAGTTTTTACTCCCCACATTTCATTAAATGTGTGCATATTAAATGGCAGAGAGTAAATCTTACCATGAAAGTTTGCCTTTGGGGTGTTCACAAAGGAGTTGAAAGGGACAATATCGTTCACAAAATTCCAGACATCCTGATTGGATGTATGAAAGATGTGAGGACCATACGAGTGAAGAGTTATCCCTTCCATTCGTTCGCAGTGAAGATTGCCTCCCGTGTGTGGTCTTCTATCGATTAGAAGACATCGACACCCGCGTTTTTTTGCCACATAAGCAAAGGCTGAACCTAAAAGGCCTGCACCTACTATAAGATAATCGTAATTCACTTAAATTTTCAACTAGTGATTAAATCGAAAATATTTAGAAATATTTTAAGAATCAGGTAGTTTCTCACATAAATTAAAATACGCTCAATCACATCTATCCATTCAACACTACACAAAAATAGACAAACAACAAAAAATATCCAATACATTCACAATACGGTCTAAAACTTACAAAATCATATAAATGCCTAAGTATTTCAATAATTTATGTTGTTTTCCCTGTATCTATGTTACGGATTGCTATGTGATTTGTTACAAAACATGCAATCAGTAATTCCACAGAGGTAAATTCTAGGTGGTTACCCCTATTTATCTTTTAATATCAGATTTCTCTGGTTAATGGCTGCTTTTGCTCTCAGTCTATTCCAATACCACATTTGAAGAATACAGATATCCTATCTTTTAGAAAGACAGAACAAATGCGCAATAAGTTATCTAAATTATACTCTGCGCTGTTGAAAAATGCGAACAAGCACATCGAAATTGTAAGACTTCTATTGAAGTATGATGCTCCAAGAATGGGGTGCTTAAGGTCTTGACATGATTACCTATCTTTGCTACAAAGGGATTTTATACCCCAATGAGGCATCACAGCAGTAGTATGATGACTTATGCTACAGAGTTGTAAGATGGGTTACATGACGTTTAAGACCATCCTTGAAAGAAATGATAATCAACCAACCTCTCTTTTTACGGAAGGCTTCACTACTCGATGTTTACTATAGCCACACCTTTTTGAATTTTAATTCAAAGGTCCGCTCTTAACTTTAGGTAATGGATAGTATGGCTTCTTGAAAGTTTTTGTGCACTTTAAGCATATCGCGTCGAAAGCCGTGCACGATACAATTCAAAGTCCTTGCTGTTTTTGTCTTGGACTATGCTATCTTATACTTTAGGTATTTGTTCCAGTAAGAAGGTCATATGCCTGTACGAAAGGATATGATGCAGTTTTACGAATGCCATATGGGAAAAGAACATCGCTTGATTTTACAGCTGTAGCTGCTAATACTGAAAAGTAAGCAACAGCCCTCGTTAAGGAGCTATGCTATGAAAAGAAAAACTTCGTTACAAAGTTCTACTCTATTTTTAGATGGTAACAGTTCGTATTATACTTTTCGAATCCTAAAGAAAGATATAAGCCATTTGCTGCAACTCTTCGAGGATTTGAAGTAAGATGAATCTCCTGAACGCCAAAATCTTTGGAATTAGAAATTATTCGTTCCATCAATCTACGTCCCAGATGACGACCTCGATAGGATTCCTTTACAACCACAGCCTCTACAAAACCTATAACTTTCTCTGGTGTATATGAAACGCAGAGCGTTGCGCACGCAACAATTTCTTGAGAATCTTTAACAACATATTGATGTATGGAAGGATGCTCAATTACCCTTCTGAGACGTTCCTTAGTAGCCATAGAATTGGAATTAAGTTCTTTCATCAAAGAGGAAAAAGAGGAAATAATATCCTCTGAAAAGGAAACAAGTTCCACAATTTTCAAATCATCCATTCGAGTTCTTTAATTTGAGTTGTTATCATTCATCTTTATTATTGTTCTATACACTTAAGTACTCCCCTTTCGGTAGGTTGCTTCAATATCCAATAGTTTGAATATCCTGCGCACTTTAGGATACGCAATCGGCAGTTTTTGTCTTCTTCACTCTATTCACAAAGCTTTTCTAAGTTCTTTTCGGTATTTTCAATTAGTTGTAAGATACAAGTGAACTACCCAAAAGCTAAAGACTTTTGGGCTTCTGGCATCGTAGGCGGTTGCCTACCGAAGTAGGTCTTACACAGCCTCCACCAGTGTAATCGACAGTT
>JAGHTK010000097.1 GCA_018065435.1 Candidatus Alistipes equi | reverse complement strand
CTAAGAATTGCGGCAAGAAATTGGGAATTTTAACTGCAACAGACTAGACCGATTAACAGAAATTTTAATGTATAGTGGTTAAATTTGGCGTTTTCTTAATTGAATATGACGTTACTGCAATAGAGATTTCCATTGGAGAAGAAAACCTGCTTGCCGTTACTTACGGAGAACAAGCGTGGAATCAGGTCCGGGGATATAAAACTTGCCGAATGTGTGATATCCGTGTCAAAGACAGTAATCGATCTGCTGGCTTCTTTTATATTGTCGTCCCACCTGAACAGTCTAAATTTGTCATTCGGGGTTGCGTGAATAAGAAGCTGCTGCCCGGAGTAGAACTGGCCGCTTGTCCTGTTCCTATCATCTCCAATCCACACCTTACCATTTGAATCAGATAAGACGGTTACCGTAAATTTTGAATAACTTAAAACAGCTTCAACGTTGGAACTGATGTTGCTGATTGTGAAAGTGTACATATCGTTATCTTTAACTCTATGACACTGTGCCAAATCCCCTACATCGCAAGACAAAGGTCTTTTCAGAGTGGAGATTGCTTTGATAATAACTGTTTGCCATTCAACATGAATATCAGTCAAAATATCGTTGGGAACCACTACTTCATCAATTTTCATTGTCACCTTATGCTCTCCAACCTCGACAACGTTCCAGTCTTCCACGGAGACGGTCTGTACGGAGATTCCGCCATTGCTCAGCGTGATTGTGATATTGGACTTAGTACCTTGCACGAAGATTACGCCGTTATTTTCAGAAAGAGTAGCTTTCTTATCATTTCCATCTATCGTAAGAGTGAGGCTTATCGTCTGCTTGTTTGTTTCAACTTCCGACGGAACCAGCAAACATTCGTAGGTGGTACCTAAGGTGGTTATCGTCTGCATATCGCCTTTGACATCCAAAGTCACGTCCTCTTTTCTGCGGTGATGCTTCCGTCAAGGGCACTCAAAGTGCCTTTAGGTGCTATCTCTGTTCCGGAGAACTTGATTTTTGAGAGCTTTGCCTCGCCCGTGTAGCCGTTGTTCTTAACCATTATAGATACTCTTGAAAGAGCGTGCTTCATCATAATTGATGTCCGTAAGGCGTTGATTTCTAAAACGTCACTTACTTTCTCTGCATACATCACATCGTCTCCATTAAGAGAAGACTCGATTGGAATTGCCTTGATATCCGTAGACTCACTGTCATAAGGATAGTAACCGAAAAAGTATCCCGGAGTACTTCCGACCTTGATTGACGGGCTTGCAGTCCATTTCTCCTTGGTGGAATTGTATGTGTATTTGATATTCTCGTAACCAGTTCCGTAAGCTTTTGTAGCCATTTCATCCTCAAACAGGAACAAGCCGATTTCTCCCGTCTAAGGGAAGGAAGTACCATCAATGACGGATTTGACTTCAGCTGAACCGACATAGGCAAGTTCGAGCTCGGCGAGTTGCTCCGATGGCTTTACTTCCTCAATATAACTCTTGGCGCAACCCACAAGCAGTGCGACAACTATCACAAATGCGAGTGGTATATGTTTTGCATTCATAGCGTTTGTTTTTAGCTGTGAATTATTCATCATCGTCTCCGAAACCGATAGCAGATTCGGAACCTGATTCCCATGGATTACTGGAAGGGCTTCCGTCAAGACTTGTATTGAGGATGTGGGCTCTGGTAGCGATTCGGACCACTCGGTTCTGTGGACTAGTATATTGTACCATAAAGCGCATATTTAGAAGATATAACTAGTAAATTTATGAATTCTTGGCATATTCAAAGTGTATTTATTGATTTTCTTGTAGACAATATGAATCTGTCAAACATCCTTCGGTGAAAAGGAGAACTTGACTACTATGTTCCAAAAGTAGACATGGAAATCCAGTCTTGCTGAACCTTAGGCGAGAACAATCATACAAGCATCCGAGAGATAAAAGCATTGGTTCACGCGGCTTCAAAACTCAATACAAGACGTAACATCATTATCACTTACGAGCAAAGCAAGGAAATAAACGTGGGAGATACACATATCAGCATAATTCCACTGCTAAATTGGCTTATCGATATGCACTTAAAGGATCATTCTTTGTTTTACTCCGCAAATACCGCACGAACGGATTGGAAAATCGCAATTAAGTCTCGCTTAAACGAAATGATTCTTCATGTTCACAATCATTCAGGATAGGATATGTGCAGATTAAATTTTGGGTTCGACGAAGGTGTGTGGCTTTCCTTAATATATTGCCACATTCTCTTCACAACATCCTGGTTTTCGGCCGCAAGATCATGTTCTTCCCTCGGATCTGCGACAATGTCATATAGTTGCATTGTCGTATTTCCATCCTCGACTCCAGTAACAAGTCCTTTCCATTTGCCCTGACGGATACTTAGCCAGCCACGACCTCTTTCCTTGGCAAATGATGGAAATTCAAAATAGAGATATTCATGTTCAGGTTGTTGTTTGCCAACAAGTGTCGGATAAATTGACACACCATCATTTTCATATGCTGGAACACCTGCAATATCGGCAAGTGTCGGTAGGATATCTGGGAAATAACCTATATGGTCACTCTTACGAGGTTTTATCTTTGCATTCCATGAAACGATAAATGGTTCGCGAATACCGCCCTCATGCAGAGAACGCTTAACCCAGCCACAATCACTACGGAAAGGATGGGCAGAATCAAACCAAGAAGTGGACGAAAGTGCATTGTGTGTAGGTCCGTTATCGGACGTAAAGAATATTATGGTATTATCGTATATGCCAAGTGACTTCAATTCCTTAACCATCTCTCCGACTTGATAATCGAAATAGGTAATCATAGCCGCATATGTAGCACGTGGATAACGACAAGGGAAATAATTTTTAAGTTCATACACTGGTTTTTCGTCACCAAACTTTTTTACATAGTAATCAACATACTCTTTTGGTGCCTGCATTGCAGAGTGCGGAACAGTTGTTGTCCACATAAGAAAGAATTCATGCTTCTGATTCTTCCTTATGAATGATATCATATTATCATATATGGCATCTCCAGCATATCTGTTTCCAACAAAATCCTTATAGCTTGATTCATCATAAGGATCAGCCCCTTCCTTTAGACGCTGACCCTCCTCCATTGGAGGATTGTCAAGATATTCTCTTGTTTCATTACGATAGAGGTACATCGGATAGTAGCAGTGGGCCACTCTTTGACATAGATGACCATAGAACTCATCAAAACCCATTTTTGTAGGTACACTTCCCGAATCAATATTTCCAAGTCCCCATTTACCCATCATTGCCGTACGGTAACCCGCATCACGCATAAGTGTGGCAATAGTTTTGGTTCCCTTGGCCATTGGAGCCTGTCCTTCAAGGGAAGGATCCTTTTCCATTGCAAGCAAAGAATTAATTTGGTTACCACGTTGTTTTAATTCGTCATTTGAACGAATCTGTGCATGACCCAGATGTAATCCAGTTAAAAGTGTACATCTTGCAGGAGCCGATACAGGAGCACCAGAATACATATCCGTAAAAAGTATTCCATTTCGAGCCAGGGCATCAATGTTCGGAGTCTCAATTTTCGTCTGTCCATAGCACCCAAAATCACCATAACCGGCATCATCCATCAAAATAAAGATGACATTCGGTCTTTTTTCAGTGTTTGTCTTTGCAGAAAGTATTCCTACTGATGCAGGAAGAAGCGACGACATGGCCGCAAGAGTTATAATACGCTTAGAATTCATTTCCCTGGTAATTATATTCAGCCGAATTATCGACATCAAAATTTCATTAAAGTTTGTCAAATTTTCATCACAAATCCAAATTTATTTATTTTTGCACAACAAAATTGAGCTAGTCCCACTGACTTACAAACCAGTCCGACGCATATATGAATTTTATTTCATAATTCTATATATACATATGAATTTACAGAACAATTTGGCCCCTAATGATATTGTAAAATTTCTAGGGAAGTCACAAAAAGAATTTACGCGTGCTGACATTGTCAAATACTGCACCGAAAACAACATCGAGTTCATCAATTTCCATTATTGCGGATGGGACGGACGCTTAAAAACGCTGAATTTTGTCATAAATTCTGTGGAACATCTAAACAATATTCTATCCTCTGGTGAACGTGTGGATGGTAGCAGCCTCTTCCCATTTATCGAAGCAGGAAAGAGCGATTTGTACGTTCTTCCAAAATACCGCACAGCATTCCGCAATCCTTTTACAGAAGTGCCATCGGTTGATATGTTATGTTGTTTCTTCAATCGCGATGGAGAGCCATTTGAAAGTTCTCCTGAACAGATCTTAAGAAAAGCCCATAACGTATTTCAGCAGACAACAGGCCTTAAGATGGAAGCCATGGGAGAGTTGGAATACTACATAATAGCCCAAGAAGAAGAACTATTCAAGGTTGCTGACCAAAGGGGATACCATGAATCCGCACCTTTCAATAAATTTACGGATTTCCGTACTGAAGCAATGCAACTCATAGCAAAAGCCGGAGGAGAAATCAAATACGGACACTCCGAAGTTGGAAACTTCACACAGGACGGAAAAATCTACGAACAAAACGAAATTGAGTTTTTGCCTACCAATATTGAGGATGCTGCTGATCAACTAGTCATTGCAAAATGGATGATGCGTCAGCTTGCATATCAATATGGTGTTTCTTTGACATTCGCTCCAAAGATCACAGTCGGAAAAGCGGGCTCAGGTATGCACGTACATTGCAAGTTTACAAAAGACGGAAAGTCCGTGATGACCAAAGGCGGAGAACTTACTGAGGAATGCAAAAAAGCCATTGCAGGTTACATGGTAGCCGGCACGTCACTTCCTGCATTTGGAAATCCTCATCCGCTTTCGTTCATGCGTCTTGTCCCTCATCAGGAAGCTCCAACGAGCCTATGCTGGTCATTCTCCAACAGAAGTGCTCTTGTCAGAGTTCCTCTCGGATGGACAAAACAGATTGATATGGCAGCCATCTGCAACCCTCTAGAAAAGGCAAGTAACTGTGATTTTTCCGATAAACAGACCTTCGAGTGGCGCGCTTCAGACGGATTTGCTGACACGTATCTTCTTCTTGCAGCTCTATGTTGTGCAGCACGTCACGGATTTGAAATGCAGGACGCTCTTGAAATTGCAGAAAAAACATACGTAGGTCTTGGAGTGAACATACACGATGTGAAGAACGAAAGCATACAGAAGGCTTTGGAGCAACTACCGGGTAATTGCCTAGAAGCAGCCGAAGAGTTGGAGAAGGATCGTGAAATATACACTTCAAAAGAGGTATTTTCGGATGCAATCATCAACTATTTAATCAAGTATTTGAAGGATTTCAACGATAGCGAACTTAGAAAGGAACTTGCCGCAAGTCCTGAAAAACTGCTCAAATACGTTGAAGAAAACATCGATAGAGGCTAACAAGAAAAACAAAATAGTTATTGCCAGGCTCTTTCGAGTCTGGCTTTTTTCATCGTATTAAAAAAAAACTTACTTTCGCGATATCGATTAAATACTATGGCAAAGAAAAAGTTCCGGATTTCAGAATCGGATTTCCTCCTTGCCAACCGGAAGGCCTCGAGAGAGGAGGAAATTGCTCTCTACGGAAAACAAATCATATTCCGTACAATAGCTCAGAAGTCTAAGAAGGTCTATGACCGCAAACGTTTGAAAAAGGCAGACATCTACAACAACGATAGTCTGTCTTTTTTATTTCGTACTAAAAAAACGCTTAATAATATGTATACAATATTTTCTTGCGTCTACATATAAATTTGCTATTTATGGCAGTTCTTCATGGCAGAATTTACAACGTGGTTGCTATATTGGACTGAAAGAAAACTCGTTACTCTTAAAGTCGTAATTGAAGGCTGAAAATATAGAATGCCTAAAAAACATTTTTTGAAGAATTCGGTTAATTGATGTAATTTTAGGTATGTACACGTAAACTTCTTATAATTGTAAACTAATTTCCGGAATTAATCTTGTGCTTCGAGCCTACTTTCGGTCCTGGTTTTTGCTTAGGAGTACCATCTATCTTCA
>JAGHTK010000026.1 GCA_018065435.1 Candidatus Alistipes equi | reverse complement strand
GGCACTTCAGTGCGGAGAGATAGGGATTCGAACCCTAGATACAGTTACCCGTATGCCGCATTTCGAGTGCGGTCCGTTCGACCACTCCGGCATCTCTCCCTTTTAGTCGAGCACGGCAAAGGTACAATAAAAAAACAAATGCAATCATATTTATTGTTTCAAATTTTACTTTTCACCCTCTAAAAAAGTCACTCCATTCCTATCCACAGGCTCTATTAACAAATTTTCAATAATTTTGTAATAGAAATCACATATAATATTGTGTGGGAAATTTCGTTATTCATTCAAAACGAAACGCTATGAGACACAGGTCAAAAATTGTTGGATTACTGCAGATTCTTGTTCTTTCAGGATGTTCTGCAGCTCTGCAGACTTCGCAGAGTGATGACATGTATACCATCCAAAAAAAATTTTCTGAGCCTTCCCACGAATCCGTTTATGCAAAAACATCAGGAAATGCTACAGTTGCGACTACACCTAATTCTTACATATCCTATGACAGAAGCGCAATGACGGCATCTGAAAGGGTTGCTAGCATCGAGAACGAATTCTACGGAACGAACGAACCAGTTGGTAACAATGTCAAAATCGTTAGTCAACCCCAAAATACGAAACTAGAGGAATTGAGTTTCGGTAACGTTCTTGTTGAAACCTATGAAGAGGCTCGTAGTAGGCGCTTAAAAGGCATGGCGTCACTCTCTTACAGAATGCCGGCAAGTTATATCAATGCTCAGTATTCCGACGCCTATTTCTATGCAACGACTTACGATCCAGGCTATTATAACGTTATGATATCTGGAGACGAAGTATGGGTAGAGCCAAAATTTATTACTGCAATGTTTGGGACGTGGGGCGCAACAATCGTTAATCCATACTACCACTATGCATCATCATTAAATATTAATGTACATTTTTCGTATTGTTATTGGGATTCAATATATGGTCCTTGGTGGCATCCTTGGCATCCTTGGCACCCGGGGTGGCGTCCATGGTATCCTGGATGGCGTCCATGGTATCCTGGATGGCGTCCTTATCACCCAGGTTGGTGGCCATATCATCCATCACCTTACGTTGGACGCCCGGCCACGTATCGTCGAAGCGGATACTCTCACTCTGACCGAAGTACAAATTATAATTACCGAGGACAAGGTGGTGCCCATTCCGGTAATTACAGGAGTCCTAAGTCAAACAGCTATCAACGCAACACAGAAGCGACACGCGGTAACACCTCCTACAATAGAGGTAACGGCTCCACAACATATAGAAACAACTCATCTACCCGCTCTTCATACCAAAATAGTGGAAACAGTAGCTATCGCAGTAGCGGAAGCTTCTCTGGAGGCGGAGGTTATTCCGGAGGTGGAGGTTATTCCGGAGGTGGAAATGCACGAGGCAGATAACATTTAATTGAAAAAACCATGAAAACTTTTCGCGTAATAATATATACATTGGCCATTTGGATGTGTATCGCCGCCAATGCACAAGATGGTTCCAGCTCCTATACAATAGGAGGGGCCGTATTTGACAGGGACATTATTTCAACAACGGATTTGTTAGAACTATCCCAAAGACAAACGTTCTCCACGGCCCGTTCTCATGCGATGGGAGGAGCCTTTACATCACTTGGAGCAGATTTGGCAGCAGTTGCCTACAACCCTGCAGGACTTGGTATGTATCAGCACAATGACGCTTCCTTTAGTATGGCCTTCAACATCGATCGCGCCACAACTACTGGAGCTATGGATATGTCGAACGGCAAAAACACAAATACAAGATTTGGCTTCAACAACATTGGTATTGCACTTAACCTTTACAAAGCAAACAGTCGCATCAAGTCTGTTACATTCGCCATCTCTTACAATAAACTAGCTGACTACAATTACAACCGCTCTTTCGTATCATACGACAACGTGGGCTCGCTCGCGGATGCATTTTCGGATCTGGCACAGGGAGGTAAACTATACATCAATAACGAAAATCGGATTACGGACCGAAACGGATATGTGGACTTCAATATGAATCCGTATTACTGGGGAGATGTACTAGCATATAAATGCGGACTTATTAACAATCCAACTTCAAATCAGTGGTATCCTGACGAAATCGGAAACGGAGCCTTGATGAATCATTTTTACAACATACGTAGCCGTGGTTCGGCAGGAGAGATATCCTTTGCCGTTGGTGCAAATCTTAATAATGTACTCTATTTTGGTGCATCAATAGATATTGCTACTATCCGACGTACGCAAAATATTTATTACGGCGAAAATATTAACTATAGTGAACAACCGTCATTTGACGAATTGCCATCACAACTTCGCACATTTGGCTACGAGCAATCAACGAAAATATCCGGAATAGGTGTTGGAGCAAAATTTGGCATCACACTCCGCCCGGTAAGTATGCTCAGAATAGGTCTTGCCATCCACACTCCAACCTATTATTCGGTGAGCTATCAATATGAAGCAATGATGACATCCGAAGCCAGAACGGCAAATGGTATAATAAGTGCTCAAGAGATATCAAGACTTCTTATCGATGAACGCGAATATAGATGGAAATTTTCTTCACCAACACGCGTTCTTACAGGTATCTCATACACATTTCCATATGCCATCTTATCTGCAGACTACGAATACGACCGATATAGTGCCATGTCCTATAGTGGGGCTCCATTCAATGTTTCATCATACAACAATGACATTGCAAATAACTTTCAAAATGCCCACATAGTACGTGTAGGTCTTGAAATTCCAATGAAAAAATCCTATCTACGAGCAGGTGGTGGCATTATTTCACGTATGGTAAAAAAAGATACAATTCTTTCGAACGCAGCTGTAGAACAGGCCTGGAACGTTAGTTGTGGAGTTGGTTTCAAGCTTCTGGACAACCTTCGCCTAGATGTTTCATATGCCTACCGCAGAGACTCCTTAACGGACTATCTTCTCTACTATTCGATAAACGATCAGACTGGCGCACGAAATGAAAGTGGTATTTTCAATTCGAAACTATTACGTCACAATCTTGCCATATCACTTTGTTACAAGTGGTAAAGGCGATTAGTATTGCAATTTTTATTACTTTTGCCGCGAAATAAAACAGGATATTATGGCAGTAGAACTGAAAGATTTGACAAAATCTGAAGAAAATTATTCTCAATGGTATAACGAATTGGTCGTAAAAGCTGGTTTAGCTGAATCTTCGGCCGTTCGCGGATGTATGGTAATCAAGCCTTACGGATATGCAATATGGGAAACCATGCAGCGTGTTTTGGATGACATGTTCAAGCAAACCGGACACCAAAATGCATACTTTCCGCTATTCATCCCAAAATCCTTCTTTTCCAAGGAGGCTCATCATGTTGAAGGATTCGCAAAGGAGTGTGCAGTTGTTACGCACTATAGGTTGAAAAACGATCCTGAAGGAAAAGGCGTGATTGTAGATCCGGATGCAAAACTCGAGGAAGAACTCATCGTAAGGCCTACATCTGAAACCATCATATGGAACACTTACAAAAATTGGATTACCTCCTACAGAGATCTTCCTATACTTTGCAACCAATGGGCTAATGTTGTCAGATGGGAAATGCGTACAAGACTCTTCCTAAGAACAGCAGAATTTTTGTGGCAGGAAGGTCATACGGCTCACGAGACAAGAGAAGAGGCCATTGAGGAAGCAACACGTATGATTAATGTCTACAAGACATTTGCCGAGGAGTGGATGTGCTTACCTGTCATCGTTGGTCACAAATCTCCAAACGAACGTTTTGCCGGCGCAGAGGATACTCTTACAATCGAAGCTCTTATGCAGGACGGAAAGGCACTCCAGAGCGGTACATCGCATTTTCTTGGACAGAACTTCGCAAAGGCATTTGATGTAAAGTTTGCCAACAAAGAAGGAAAACTCGATTATGTTTGGGCTACCTCTTGGGGTGTATCCACACGACTTATGGGAGCTCTCATAATGGCGCATTCCGACAACAATGGTTTGGTTCTACCTCCGAAACTTGCACCTATTCAGGTTGTCATGGTGCCAATTTACAAAGGCGAGGAGCAGCTCAACGCAACACGTGCACGCATGAATAAACTTGCCGATGAAATGAAAGCTTTGGGCATACGCGTAAAAATTGACGACAGGGACAATGTCCGTGCTGGTTTCAAGTTCTCTGAATACGAACTAAAGGGTGTACCTGTTCGCATTGCAATAGGACAGCGCGACATGGAAAATAACACAGTTGAGGTAGCAAGACGCGACTTGCTCACAAAGCAGACCGTTTCACAGGACAACCTAAGCACATATATTAGAGACCTTCTTGACGAAATTCAAAAGAACATTTTCCAGAAAGCGCTCAACTTCCGCAACTCTATGATTACAGAAGTAAACTCTTGGGAAGAATTCAAAGAGGTGCTTGATACAAAGGGTGGATTTGTTTCAGCCCATTGGGATGGAACCGTTGAAACAGAAGTAGCAATCAAGGAAGCAACAAAAGCTACAATACGTTGCATTCCTTTGGATGTGAAGGATGAAGAAGGAAAATGTGTCTATACAGGCAAACCTTCTCACCGAAGAGTCCTATTTGCACGCAGTTACTAAACTGATTTGCTGAAATGAACGGGCCGCCAAATAAGCGGCCTGTTCCTTTTACACTCGAATGCCATTTTGGAAATTGCATTTGCTTTGTTTACCTTTACATTAGAATCTAAAAACACAGAGTGCCTATCGAAACGACTTTACTCAGTAAATACTAATTTGATTGAGTATGTTGAGCAATGTAATGCTTAGCGACCGGGATTTGCTCCGGAGCTATTTTGATGGTCATGTGGAATCACTTTCACACCTTTTGGAAAAGTATACGCCGCACATCGTAAAGTATGTGCAGATGATTGTTCACGATTTGGATCTTGCCAAGGACCTTACTCAGGAAATACTTATCAAAGTGTCTAATGTCCTTTGCAAAAACAGATATTTGGATATGGGTCGATTCAAATCATGGATAATGCGTATTGCGCACAACTATGTAATCGACTACATACGCTCTTCGAAAAAGAGTGCAACCATGAACATGCAGAAGGCTGGTTACGACATTCTCTCAAGGATGCCTCTTACGGATGAGTGTATGGAGGATGCCATAATAGGCATAGAATTTGAAAAAAAGATGCAGGATATTATCCGTTCTCTACCAAAAGAGCAACAGGATGTAGTAAAGATGCGTTATTATGATGAAATGTCCTTTAAGGAAATCGCTAAAAGAAAGGGAATAAAAATAAACACTGCGCTGGGTCGTATGCACTATGCTCTTATCAACATGCGTAAAATCCTGGGCAAAAAGGGCAACATTCTCTAATGGCTCATTAATCGGCCAATATTCCATACTTAACATATATGAACATTTTTATTAACATACAATCAGCTGATTAACAATATCATTT
This sequence comes from Candidatus Alistipes equi, assembly GCA_018065435.1. Lineage (GTDB taxonomy): Bacteria > Bacteroidota > Bacteroidia > Bacteroidales > Rikenellaceae > Alistipes > Alistipes equi. The sequence goes on along the minus strand of JAGHTK010000026.1, from coordinate 39,161 downwards.
ACAAGTTTTCAACATGCATTTCTGTAGATGTTAACAAATGCCTACATTTGCACTATGTTTTCAGACGATGAACTAAATACTATTCTCTCTTCGGAATTTCAAGAGGAAGTTTCAAACAACATTTCACGCAATGCGTTGGATATTGCTGTTGATAGACATATACCCAACGCCCGATTGGTAGCTACCCTTGTTAAATATCTTGAACGAGCCAAAAAGAAACTACCCACATTCTACGAAGCAAGGGCCGTTATGCACGAAATGAGTTTCGAGCAGTCTTCCTCGGAAGAATGCGCCCGGGCCAAGGGTCTTAGTGGCGACACGCTACTTGATCTAAGTTTTGGACTTGGCGTTGATAGTGTGATCCTCTCAAAAAATTTCAAGGATGTGACTGCTATTGAAATAAGTGAGCCCAATTGCCGAATTGGCAGGGAAAATCTCAAACGTCTAGGAATTTCTAATGTTCATCTTTATTGTTCACGAGCAGAAGAGTTTCTTGAAAAAACCAATAAAGAGTTTGACTGGATACTTATAGACCCGGATAGACGTTCTAATGGGAAAAAGATGGTGCTTCTGGAAGACTGTTCGCCGAACATTCTGGAAATTGAAGGTCTTCTAAGAAAAAAAGGAAGGCATGTATGCATAAAGTGCTCTCCGCTCTTTGACACCAAAGAAGCCTTTAGACTATTCCCGGATTGCCACGTTGAAGTAGTTGCCATGCACAATGAAACAAAAGAAGTGAATATTTTCATTGACGGAAGCCTTCCACGCATTATAGTCAGAAATCTTCCAGAGGGCTCTATCGAAACACCATGGCCGATAAAAAAAATATCACCTAATGTTCTAGCGGAAGATGCCACTGCACTGAAATACTTATTCATTCCTTCACCGGCCATTGACCATGCAAGAATGCTTGGTATAATTATGGAAAAGTACAATGCATACTGGGAGGAATGTGGCATAGCCCTAATGGACAGAATGCCTACAGAAATGTATCCTGGTCAGCTATACTATGTTGAACAATATTTACCCTTCTCTCCAAAATTATTAAAGAGCACAATTAATGGTAATCGAAGCCTTATACTTCTTAGAAATTTTGATATGGGCATCAGCCAACTAAGAAAAATGCTCAAAACAAGCGAGGGCACAACAGAAACATGGTGTTTCTCTAGGATTGAAAACCGAAGGGTGGCATTTCGCATAAAAAAAGTAAATTTGTAGCTATGAAAGTAACAGTTATAGGTAGTGGCAATGTGGCAGAAGCTCTCGTGAAAGGCTGCTTAAAGGCATCTATACAACTCTCACAGATATGTTCTAGAAACGAACTTCGCGGAAAATTTTTGGCCTCAATTGCAAAAACGAAATGGTTCAACAAAGCCATAGAGGCTAGTGATGTATATCTTGTAGCTGTGAAGGATTCTGCAATTGAAGAGGCGATATTACAGGCAAACATACCATTGGACAGCGTTATCGCCCATACAGCAGGAGCCGTATCCATAGAGGCAATACCCGATAAGTATAAGAACCGCGCGGTGTTTTATCCTTTTCAAACCTTTACTAAGGGGATTGATGTGGATTTTGAAACAATTCCAATCTTTTGCGAGGCCACAAATCAAAAAACGCTAGAGACCATTACTACACTTGCAGGCCTGCTTTCAAAGGCTGTATACGAAGCCGGACTTGATACAAGATGCCGTATTCACCTCTCAGGTGTGTTTGTGAACAATTTTGTCAACCACATGTATTCAATTTCCAGAAAGATACTCCAAAAACAGGATTTACCATTCGCCACTCTTTTCCCTTTAATGAAGGAAACTCTCCGAAAAGCAATGGCAAACGAAGATCCGGATGATGTTCAAACAGGACCTGCCGTACGTGGTGATTTAGGTACAATTTCCCGTCATCTCGAGCTTCTAGAAGACGATGAAAACATGTGTAATATCTATAAAAGCATAACCCAAAACATATGCAAAAGAACTTTAAAGAAAGACTGAAAGATGTCGAGGCATTCGTATTTGATGTTGACGGCGTGCTTACGGACGGCGCAATAATTCCTATCGGTGACGATTTTCTGCGTCGCTATTATGCAAAGGATGGTTACGCTATGGCTTATGCCATTCGTCACGGTTACAAGATTTGTATCATATCCGGAGGTTTCGGCAAAAATCTAGAAAGCAGACTCAAAAGGTTACACATTGAGTATGTTTACCTGAACTGTATGGACAAAATTGCAGCTATTGAGGAATTTGCCCAAAAGGCAGAAGTCAATCTTCACAACACGATATATATGGGCGATGATATTCCTGATTTGGAATGCATGCAACGTGTAGGATTGCCAACAGCTCCCGCAGATGCTTGCATCGAAGCTATTGAAGCATCTGTTTTTGTGTCTGAATACAATGGTGGCGCTGGCGCTGTACGTGACATTATAGAGCAGGTGCTGCGTGTACACGGAACGTGGGCTGTGGATAAAAAAGGCGTTATTCCTGACGATTCAAAGGAAGTGGCATCGCGATGAACAATTGTGAAATAGAAAGAAAATTCTTGGTTTTATCTGACGCATACAAAACAAGTGCGACATCCAGCCAACATATATGCCAAGGATACCTATGCTCAAAAAAAGTTACCGCACGAATACGCATCTACGGAGAAAAAGCATATCTGACCATCAAAGGGAAAAGCCGAGACGGAGGACTGAGTCGCTTTGAATGGGAACGCGAGATTCCTCTTAAATGTGCTGAAGCGCTTCTAAAACGATGCTCAGAACTTATCGACAAACATCGATATATTGTTCCCTATAGGGGATATATATACGAAGTGGATGAGTTTCATGGTGAAAATGAAGGTCTTATATTGGGAGAAGTTGAGCTACGAAAGAAGGATGAACGTCCAGAACTTCCACCTTGGATTTCGGATGAGGTAACTCAATTCGGATGTTTCAGAAATTCATATCTGGCACACCACCCAATATCAACTTGGATTAAAAAAGATGGAAGAAAATAGTATCAGACTAGACAAATATCTGTGGGCTGTAAGACTTTACAAAACACGCTCAGATGCAGCTGAAGCAATTAAAAGTCAGCGCGTAATGATTAACGATGCATACGTAAAAGCATCGCGTGAAGTGCACCCCGGAGATGAAATATCCATAAGACGACCAATGGCAACGCTTCGCTACCGCGTAGAAAAACTTGTATCGAATCGGCAGCCAGCAAAAAATGTTTCAGAGTACTGTGTCGACATCACACCTGAAGAGGAAAAGGCTAAACTTAATGTACCGCGTGAAACAATTTTCATCTTTAGGGAACGCGGAACGGGACGTCCAACGAAAAAGGAACGTCGACAAATTGATGCTGTTATGAACGGATTTTACGAGGAAGACTAGCGCTGAAGCATGATTCGCTCTCTTGTGACAAAGGCTTTTGGAAAAGAAGATTGAAGTTTTGCCAAAAGAGCAACAGCCTCCTCTCGCGTACGGCAATCGCCTACAATCACCTTAAAATATGGGTTCTCATAAACCATATCAACTTGAAGTTCAGGATATAATGAAAGCACCGATTCCTTCGCTTCGATTGATTCCTGACGAGCCTGTTGACCATTTCCCATATACACCACAACACGCATACTTAAAACTGAAGGTACATTCTCCGAAATAGCTGATTGTATAACGGATGAAACATCTCCTCTTTCCTCTACACGGATTATGCCGTGTTTGCGACCCAGAGAATCAACTTCCCGCTGACCAATCTTTCGGGAAAATTCATGCAGATTCTGTGCCGAAAGTGAGCCCAGAAACAATAAAATACCTAATAGTGTAATAAATCTTTTCACTTTACTCCCAATTTTTTTAACATCTCTGTTAGCGGAATGTTTTCAAGACGCAAACGACGAGATGCCACTCCGATTTTAACCTTCGCATCAAGCGTGCATGTAAAGCCCGAATAGTCACCTTTACTCAGCTGCCGAATAATTATAAGTCCCTTTAACGGATTCGGCATGTCAAGTTTCACTTTCACACTAACGCTGCCATTATAGCGCTTAGGGATAAGGGCCGTTTCATCAAGTTCTGCCGTACATATGTAATTATCCATATAATAGAGTTGGACGCTGGCTGACGGGATTGTGACCGTGTAAGAAGAATCATTGCGAACACGCAACCCAATGGTAAGCCCAGACATTGGTGAACCCTTTGTACTCTCCACACCCTCGATTGCAATCTGCTCACGAAGTCGCTCTATTTTTTCGCGACATCCGCACAATACGCATATCGCAAAAACGACAATGAATAATCGATATATGTTTTTCATGTAATTCAAATCAGCCATAAGTTTCTCAAGTAATTTTACGATGTATAAATTTTTACAACGTTATAAAATGCTATGCTGGTTTTTTAGCAATGTAAATCTGAGCAATACCCAAACTTTGTGAACGTTTTGTTACCTTTTCAAATCCTGCACCATAAAGTGTCTGCATAAACTTCTTTGGTTCCGGAAATTCATCCACAGAATTCGGGAGATATGTATACGCCTTCTTGTTTTTTGAAACAAGAGCACCTATTAGAGGCATGATATGATGGAAATAGAATTTGTAGAGATTCGAAACAATACGTGTACGAGGAGTGGAAAACTCAAGAATAACAAGATGTCCTCCAGGTTTGAGAATTCTCAAAAATTTCTCAATCGCATTTTCCCTGTTCTCAAAGTTTCTTATACCGAAAGCAACCGTCACAGCATCAAGGCTTTCCTGCTTAAGCGCAAGATCATCAACATTGCACTGCTCTAAAGAGATTCTTTCACATAGTCCACATCGAAGAATCTTGTTCTGTGCTCGTTCAAGCATCTGTGAAGAAAGATCAACGCCGAATATAGCAGAACCCGGAATACCCTCGGCTATGGCTATGGCCAAGTCACCTGTACCCGTCGCGACATCAAGGATACTTTTTGCACCACAACGACGAAGTATCTTTACAACGCGCCGTCTCCAAATTTTGTCAATGCCCAAAGAAAATACATGATTGAGCAAATCATACGTCGGAGCGATGTCGTCAAACATCCGGCCTACATTTTCACTGCTTCTATCTACCTTCAAAACTCTTATTCGTATTTAAGCGTTGTACTTGGGGTGATTTTTGAAATGATTGTCGTCGCCATCATGACCACCGCCAACAAAAGTACAACAAATATAACATTTGTAACAATTATCCATAGCACATCAATCTTGATTGGAACCTCCGATAGCAAATATGCAGAAGCATCCAAACGAAGAATGTGAAACCACTTCTGCAAAGCGCAAAGTACAAGTCCACAAACATCTCCAAGGATTATACCCTTCACTATTATTTCACCTGATTCTATAACAAATATCCGTCGCACACGCCCACGGGAGAGTCCCAAAGAACGCAAGACACCTATCGTACGGGTCTTTTCGAGGATAAGAACCAAAAGGGCCACTATCATATTAAAAAGCGATACGGCCATCATTATTATTATAATAACCCTGGAATTTATGTCAAGGGTTGAAAGCCAGGCAAAAAGATTACCATAAAGCTGATCAAAGGTAAAAGCCGAGAGATTGTCCGTTCCCTGATAGTCATAAACCAAAAAACCATTAATATCGGATGCAACGCTTAAGTAATCCCCATCGCAGTCTATCATATATCCGGAAATTCTCTGCGGAAGAAGATCTGCAACTCTTTGGGCGTTGGTTAACGTTGTAAAAGCTTGTTCAAAATCCACGCTTATACTCACATCAACAATGGCAGAAACTCTAAAAAGTGTTCTTATAAACTGGTTCTTGGGACTCTTTGAAAAAAATTCGACAATGTCATTGACGCCAACCCCTAAACGCCGAGCAGTCGTAGAGGAAATTACTATTTCTCGTCCACTGGAAAATTCTTCTGAAGGAAGTGTACCGCAGAGAAGCTTATCCGTAAGCCTTGGCACAAGTTTTGAAGCGTTAAGTCCCTGCAAGTGACAAACACAGGAACCTTCATGTGATTGTAGCACGCCACCTGTAGTCACATACATTGATACATCCCGAACGCCATCGACTCGTTTCCCTATTTCTAAAATGTCCTTATCAACGGCTACATGTGCATCATTCGAAAACCGAAATGTCCCGACATCCGTCAAAACCACCTCTCCAGACAGGACAGACATGCGCTCAATGAGTTGTTCCCTAAAACCAAAGAGCACGGCACTAGTAATTACCAATACCGCTATGCTGAGTGTCACGGCACACAACGCAACACGACCGACAATGCTTGATGTCGAACGTGTATTAGAACGCAATCTGCGTGCTATGAAGAACTCGAAAAACACTAGTACTTGATTTTATCTGCCTTCTCAATCCATGATTCAAACACCTTGTAGGCGTCCTCACGCATCATGTTGAGAAAAGGCACTTTCCTTTGGGAATATGGTTTTGCAATTTCATCATAGATGAACGAATCTGCAAAATCTATCGCTTTAGCATCCTCCTTTGTGTTTGCGAAGTAAATTTTTTCCAATCTGGCCCAATAGATGGCACTTAGACACATTGGACATGGTTCACACGAGGTGTATATTACGCAACCCGAAAGATTAAATGTTCCGAGTTTTTGACAGGCGGAACGTATAGCACTCACCTCGGCATGAGCCGTTGGATCGTTATTTGCCGTAACCCTATTCACGCCCGTTGCAACAACCACACCATCTCTAACGATAACGGCGCCGAAGGGACCTCCTCCATTTTCAACATTAGCAGCCGATAGTTCTATGGCTTGTTGCATAAATTGTCTGTCCAAATCATTAAACCTGTCCATATATATCCTAACTTTTATTTACAAAACTTTCTATCAAATCACTTTTCAAGAGACTTAAAGTATCTCCCATAGCAATTGTATACGCTATGAGTCGAGCACTAAAATTACAAAATTTACTTCATTCTTTTAGAGAAGTGAATACTATTCAAAATATGTCTTTGGTGCAACAGCGTGTTCTGCTGCATATTGTAGATTTTTTGCAACAGTGTCATCGACGGCGTCTATGCTAATTATTGATGATGTGAACTTCTTTTTGCCACAAAGCATCAGCGTGTTAACGCAGGACTTTAGGTATGCGCCATCATTATTCTCATGGTAAGAATCTGTATAGTATAGATTGTAACCCCAATTTGATACATCCCATACGTATCTGAATGAATCGCCCACTGGAGATTCCCATACCATAGGATATAGCTTTGCCCATTGCGCATGACCTCTGTCAATATATATATCACACACTTTCATTCTATTTGCCTCGGATATGGTATATCCCTCTGCTTGAATATTGTAATCCGATACGTAGTTCGTAGCATTTGACTTGGTTCGCCAGTCTTGTTCAAGAATTATTTGACAATTTGGAGAGTATTTCTTAACCCAATTTTGAATGTCATCATATCCTTCTAGGTATTTCTTGCATGTATTTATTTCATCCGCATCAATGTCTGAACCTGAAGGTGATATATATCTACCATAACGTCCAATAGAACGTGCTCCGCACTGAAGAATTGCATAATCATAACCACCTAATGCCATTACGTATTTGGAGAAATCCCAATCCATATGCTCATAGAACACAGCACCACCATGCAAGTATCCGTAAGCATCTATTTCAACTCCCTGAGTCCAACACAACTGTTTTGTCTTTGCGATGGTATTATAGTAGAAAGTAAGGGAGTTTCCTATGAATAGCACTTTTTTACGAACGCTTGGTCTTGGACCTACAAGTTTATTTACATATGCAGCAGCATAGTTTGCATACATAAATCCACTTTCTGCTTCTACTGTATTGTTGATGTTATGTGTAGAGCCATCTGCAGCATATGTGCCTACAGGACGTAGACGTATGTAGAGATTTTGCTTTTGCAATGCTTTTGTAATAGGGAATGCACATTCGAATGTTGAGCAGTGCGATATACCATCACCCGAGATTGCATAGGAATACTTCAACGAAGGATTTTCGGCAGCAGCGAACAACCTGTCTTCTAAACATTTCCACTCGTCTCCATCCTTCCATTCCATGACAAAGTATTTGCTACTCTTCTTTGCACCAGCTAAGGTTGCATAGAATTCAAACCATGTACCAGCTTCAGCTGTAACATCAGGCATTACTATAAGCCAATAATCTCCAGGTGCTAGATTGCTCAATGCTGGTCCATTTTCATATATGGAACGCTGCAAAGGACATAAAGCTTCATTTTCATCAGCTCGCACATACGTAATATATCCTCCTGTTTTATTAGCATCCATATTCCCGTAAGCAGATTCATAATAACCATACCTATTCCATAAGTCAGCATTTTTCTGACGTGCGGTAGATCCATTTACCCAACGAGCCGGGAGTGCATACACTGCCCCGTTTGTTTTTAACCAGTCACCATTCTGTTGTGTGAATACTATATCTTGATATTGACCTGATGTCTTACCCTGAATACGGACAACACTCTTTCGCTCATTTTCCATCATATTGGCAATGGCATTATAGCTAAGACTTATAGCTGTTCCGGCTAAAGCGGATGAAGGAGTTGTGGAACTGAATCGAATCCAACCGGATGGTGTCATAGTGATGTCGACATCTTCGTCGCCAACAGAAATAAACAGAGAACCATCTCCACCACGTCCTGCGATAACGGTAGCTTTGTCATCATAGGAAATAAGACCTGTAGTTGGCACTGCAGTGCCTATTCCATTGATTTCGATTAAACTTTCTTCTTTGATATTACCGACAAGTTCCTGCTTCGTAGGAGGATTTCCTATCTTCTTACCCTGAACAAGACACTGCTCACTCAGCATGATTTTACCTGACGGGGAGCCCAAACCAATTTTTGTGGTAGCTGTATATTGATTTCCTACAATTAAACCCACAAAGCCCGTGTTTGTCGTTGACACATCCACATTCACATACCCTCCAAGAATGTCTGCCGAAGCGTTTTGTGTTCCGACTACGCCACCTGTATAAACATTGTTCGATGAACCATTATGTACCTTGCATTGAACCCAGGCATTGCTAATTGTTGAGGCGTTATAGCCGGCTATTCCACCCACAGCACTTTCCTGTGCAGCATTTTTCGCATATACTTCACCATAATTTCTTCCAGGATTAGGAAGTTCTATGAAATTAGCTCCCGCCAATCCTCCTATATACACCTTACTTGAGGATAAATCTTCAACTTTGGCATTGTTAATACAGTCTTTCAAACCAATAATTTCGTATCCATCATCATTACAAGGGTATCCAACAATACCGCCTACATATTGTGTCTTTGTACAAGAGTATGTGTCATCACCCTTAACATTTATCATTCCATTGTTTACGCAATTTGAAATGTTTGCACGTGTTCCATACCCTATAATTCCACCTACGCGGTAGTATGAATTGGATCCGCCATTTGTCACATTTATATCGGCGTTATTCGTACAGCCTGATATTGTATATTCAGTTTTGTATTTGCCAGCATAACCAACAATACCTCCAACGCGAGCACTAATATCCGTGCTTGTGGAGTTTGATGTATATGTAATAATTGATCCGTCATTAACACAATCCGAAATGCTATGGGTGGAGGCAATGAGCAACATACCGACAATACCTCCGGCATTGATTTGTCCACCATCAGCATGAATTTCGCCAACATTTGTACATGAAGAAATTTCAGCACCACGTTCACGTCCTACAATTCCACCAAGGAGCAGACTACAATTGGTACCTGCAGTAGTCGACCCGGAAATTGTTCCTTCATTGCGACAATTTTTTATGGTACATACTATACCTGTTGTAATACCAACAATTCCAGCCGCATAATGATCCTTTCCGCAGTCCAGAATATGAATATTACCTTTATTGAGGCATTCCATTGTTGTACCATAGTTTAATCCGGCAATACCACCACCTCTAGAGTAGGTTGCAGATGCTGGTGTACTTTCCATAAGTACATCTCCTCCATTTTCGCAACCTGCAATGGTACGTGCATGGTCTGCATCACCATTAATTCCTACTATTCCACCAATGGAAGGATAGTATGTTACATCTGAAACAGTCTTTTGCGCATATGTTCCTACAACTTTGACACACCCTTCGTTACGACATGATGTAATTGTTGCTGAAGCTGAGCCTATAACACCTCCAACGTAAGGTCTATAAACCTTTCCGGATGATGAAAGTGTGACATTACCATAATTCGCGCAGGAAGTAAGTACGCATGCAGATGTGCTTCCGTTTGCGCCAGACACTCCACCTACATACGGAAGCCCGGTTCCAGAGGAAGAATAATTATAAGTTATATTTCCATGATTTATGCATTTCTCAACATTTGATGCTGTATATACACCGACAATTCCTCCCATGTATACATTATTGTCTTTGCCGAGGATAGTCAGTGTGAAATCACCGAAGTTGACACATTCTTCAACACTGCAGTATGCATATCTGGTGGCACCAACAAGCAATCCCATGTCTATGGTTGCATCCATATTTGAAAATTCCAGATCGACATCTGTATAGTTTATACAGTTCTGCAAAAGTCCATAACTGCGTGCTGCAAAAATGCCAAAGAAATGTCGCCCTACTGTTGTATGATTAACCTTTGGACAGATGGCCTTGCATACGCATCCCGAAATGACAGATCCTTTTTCAGACACCTCAACAAGAACAGCATTTCTAACCTCTTTTGTTCCAGATGTTGAAGGGAAGATAATCGTACATGTTTCATCCAAAACAATATTCTTTATTGTTCCTGTCAAATTAGTAAATATCGCCTGTTTGAATGTCGTGTTTTTCAAAGCATAGCCCTGACCATTGAGAATTCCTGCGAATGAAGCAGTTGCGCTAACGATATCCGCTCCTGCAAAATCTATATCTGACCCAAGTAATACTTCTCCACTTTTTTCGTCCACCCACTTTGTATAGTCACCTAAAGACACATCATTTAGAAACTGTTGAAATTGCTGAGCAGTTGTAATCTCTTTTGCACTTGAGTTGGGATTAAAAGGTATTACACCTAGGTCTACCATGGTTCCACCCAGCATATCAACCGTCGAGGCGTTTTTAGTAAGATGCGCCTGCATCATATTATTCTTTTCTTTGTTGGAACGGATTCTTACACGAAAGCCCTCATATGTTCCCGCAGGAATTGTTGCAATTATTTCTGCTTTTCCATTGGTATATGAAACGTTTTCTATTCTGATGAAATCCTTTCCTGATAGACATGTCATTGATGGAGTATTATAGTCTATATCAAAAATTCCAGACATAGCCTTTCCACCAATGGATGATATTGTAAGGCTTTCTATCTCTTCGTCGCTTTGTTGTGTAATGGTAAATTTTATAAATCCGCACAAACATTTCAAGGATATGTCATCTGACATACTATATCCGGCAGAAATCGCAGTACCACTTGCTACATTGTTGGAAACAAAACTCTGTACTTCATCCAATAAAATTGTGCCATCTTCCGCCATAACCTCGGCAGGATAAAGTACATTGAATGGTGCTGCCATATATGACTCTAAAGGAATGATAGCCGAAGCTTTGCCATCATATTCCTGGGATACTAGTCCCGGTGCTCCTTTCATATCGCCCTTGTTGACAATAATCTTATCACCTGCCTTCCATAATATAGGTCGAGAAGTTACACCTTCTCCCAGATATGTTTTAGTATCCAAATTAGCATGCGTGACTCCCAAAATAGTTTTATCTATAATAGAATCCTGCTCTTCAAATCCAGTTTTTGTACAACTAAATAATACGGCTATAAGGATTGTAGCCAATAATAAAAATGTCTTTTTCATAGCCACAATCATTTAATCCTGTTCAAATTCCCATCCAGATTCTTCTCCTGTAGTAACGTCCACCTCCTGGTTTGATGTGGCAAAAAGATAATTTCCTCCATTAAAAAAAATTTGTCTTACGATTGGATGTTGATACTTCATCTCTAAATAATTTTGGGTGTTTATAATCAAGTTCTGCAAATGATTTGAGATACAATAATTACATAAAATCATTCTGACCTCAACCAAAAATAAGCAAACTATCAGCAATTTGCAAAGTTCTTCTTTAGAGCAAAGAAGCAAAACGTATTCCTGAGGCAAAAGAACTGACTTTGTGAGAAAATGACTATTTTTGCATTTGATAAAATAAGAAAAATTATGCTGACAACACTTTTTACAACCTATTCCGAGAATAGTGGAGCTATGTCCAATCTGACAACAAGTGAAGCCTTCTTTCTCATCATTGCAGTAGGAATAATAGGATTCATTGTCCAGGCAAAACTCAAAAATGTATTCGCTAAATATTCCAAGGTACCTGCTCCGGGATATATGACAGGAGCACAAGCCGCCGAACGAATGCTTCAGGCACATAGAATAACAAATGTCAAAATCACACACATAAGCGGTGAGTTGACCGACCATTTCAATCCTCAGACAATGACCATTAACCTTTCTGATGGAGTCTATTCATCCAATTCTGTCGCAGCACTGGCTGTTGCATGCCACGAATGTGGCCATGCAATACAACATGCTGAAGGTTATGCCCCACTACGCCTTCGTAGTGCCCTTGTCCCGATTGTGAACTTCTCATCAAGAGCGGCCTTCTTTGTAATAATGATTGGTCTTGTAATGACAGCATCCACCTCAAGCCAGATTATATGCTGGATTGGTCTTGGTATGATTGCGATGTCTGCCGTATTTTCGCTGGTTACCCTTCCGGTGGAGTATGATGCATCGAACAGAGCTCTTGATTGGCTTGAAAGTTCTAGAATACTGCGCGATGAAGAGGCCGAGGGTGCGGAAATTGCTCTTAAATGGGCGGCGCGAACATATGTGGTTGCTGCTCTTTCGGCCATTGCAACACTACTTTACTATTTTACCCTAGTAAACAACCGACGCAATTAGATGTTCTCTTTTGACGAACGAATATTCTTGGCCCTAAATTTCAATGGCGGGGAGATAGTGGATAAAATTATGTCTGTTCTCTCGGGAGCGGTCGTATGGATTCCCATCTATGCACTTGTCTTGTGGCAAGCTTACAAAACTTTCGGATGGAGAAAGACCATTGCATTTCTAATCTGCACGGCGCTTGCTATGGGGCTTGCGGATCTTTTCTGCGGAATTTTCAAGCACACAGGACTTCTAAAAGACCTTTGGGCTAGTTTTCCTGCAAGACTTAGACCTATGTTTACACCCGAAATTAGGGATCTTGCCCACGTTCCATCCTTTCGGCATGGGCTCTATGGTACCGTGTCGGCACATGCGGCAACTATCTCTTCATTTGTATTCTTATCTTCCGCAACGCTGAAAAAAAAGTGGGTTACGTGGATAGGCATTGCGATGCTTCTAATAGTATGCTACTCCCGCATATATCTTGCCTGTCACTATCCAAAGGATCTCTTTTTGGGAATTTTGATGGGCTGTACTGCAGCAACGTTTATGTATATTCTATTTAGAATGTGGCTAAAAACAATAGATCGTTGCGAAAAAAAGTAGAAATTAGAAATATAAACACTGCGTGACAGGATTTTAATTAAATTTGCACGCGTAAAAAAAAGAAAGATACTTAAATGGAACAACTTAGCGAACAGGAGATTCAAAGACGACAATCAATGCAATCTCTGCGTGAACTCGGAATCAATCCTTACCCTGCACAAAAATATGATGTTACTCACTCAACACAAGACATCGTTGCAGGTTATGACAACAATCCAGAACAATTCTCGGAGATATCAATAGCCGGAAGAATAATGAGTCGGCGCATCATGGGCTCCGCTGCATTTTTTGAACTGCAGGATGCCGCAGGTAGGATACAAGTTTATATCAGAAGAGATGATGTATGTCCCGAAACAGATCCAACCCTATACAATACCGTATTCAAGAAACTTCTTGACATCGGAGATTTCATAGGCGTAGAAGGTTTTGTTTTCCGCACAAACACAGGTGAACTTTCCGTTCACTGCCGTAAGTTTACGGTTCTCTCGAAATCGATTCGACCACTCCCTATTGTAAAGGAAAAGGATGGACAGGTATTTGATGCTCTAACGGATCCGGAAGTACGTTATCGCCAACGCTACGTAGATTTGGTGGTTAATCCGAAAGTGAAGGAAGTCTTTCAGAAAAGGGCAAAAATTATTGCAACAATGCGCGAATACTTCAATTCCAAGGGATGTTTGGAGGTTGAGACGCCTATTTTGCAGCCAATTCCAGGAGGAGCATCCGCTAGACCTTTCATTACACACCACAATGCCCTAGATATTGATTTCTACATGCGTATCGCAACGGAATTGTATCTCAAGCGTCTTATTGTGGGTGGTTTCGATGGAGTATATGAATTCGGAAAGAATTTCCGCAACGAGGGAATGGACAGAACTCATAATCCGGAATTCACTTGTATGGAAATATATATTGCATACAAGGACTACCGTTGGATGATGGAGTTCACTGAAAACATGCTCGAGAAAATTGCGCTTAACGTCAATGGAACAACTGATGTTGAAATTGATTCACAAAAGATATCATTCAAAGCACCATTCCGTCGTGTAACAATGACCGATGCTATTCGGGAGAAAACCGGATATGACATTACAGGTCAGAGCGAAGAGGAGCTGCGTGCAGCTTGCCTCAAACTTGGCGTCGAGGTCGACCAAACAATGGGCAAGGGTAAACTCATTGATGCAATCTTTGGACAGTACTGCGAACCGGATCTTGTGCAGCCAACATTCGTATGTGATTATCCTATCGAAATGTCACCTCTATGCAAACGTCACAGGGATAATGCAGACCTTACAGAACGCTTCGAGCTCTTCGTTGCCGGCAAGGAACTTTGTAATGCCTATTCCGAGTTGAACGATCCGATTGACCAAAAGGAGCGTTTCCAGGAGCAACTTCGTCTTTCTGAAAGAGGAGACGATGAAGCGATGTTTATCGACATGGACTTCGTACGTGCTTTGGAATATGGTATGCCTAACTGTTCAGGAATGGGAATGGGAATCGACCGCCTAACGATGTTTATGACAGGTCAGACATCCATACAAGACGTGCTTTTCTTCCCAACGATGCGTCCTGAAAAGAAACCTACGATTGATTCCGTAGAAAAATATACAGAAATTGGTATACCTGAACCTTGGGTCGAGGTTATCCAGAAAATGGGTTACATTACCGTAGAATCACTTAAAAAACTATCTGCTGGCAAATTCTTCAATGATTTGTGCGGATACAACAAGAAACAGAAGCTTGGACTTAAGAATCCTTCAATGGACGACGTTAAAAAATGGTGTGAATAACAAATTAAAATTCAATGATATGAGAAAGAAAATCGTAGCTGGAAACTGGAAAATGAATACACTTCCAGAAGAGGGTGTTACCCTGGCCAAGAATATCAAAGCTAACAGAAATGAAGTTTGCTCTTGTGTTAATTTCATAGTTTGCCCTCCTTTTACACATCTCTCTGAAGTGGCAGCTGCACTTAAGGATTCAGATATCGAACTAGGAGCACAGAACTGTGCTGCAGAGGCAAAAGGTGCATATACAGGTGAGGTTGCCGCTCAGATGATTAAGGCAATCGGTTGCAAATACGTTATTTTAGGTCACTCTGAAAGACGTCAGTATTATGGTGAAGTATCCGAAACACTCAATAAGAAGATGGAACAGGCTTTTGCAAACGGCCTTACTCCAATCTACTGTGTCGGTGAAAACCTTGCAGAGCGTGAAGCAGGAAAGCATTTCGATGTTGTAAAGGCTCAGATTGAAGAGGTTGTTTATAATCTTTCCGAGGAACAGTTCGAAAACCTCATCATTGCTTATGAACCTGTTTGGGCTATTGGAACTGGCAAAACAGCAACTGCAGACCAGGCTCAGGAGATTCACGCATTCATCCGCAAGGTTCTTGCTGAAAAGTTCGGCAAGGCAGCTGAGCAGTGCCCTATTCTTTATGGTGGTTCATGCAAGCCTTCAAACGCAGCCGAAATCTTTGCAAAGGAAGATGTAGATGGTGGTTTGATTGGTGGTGCAGCCTTAAAAGCTGAGGATTTCCTTGCTATCGGAAAAGGTTTTTTAAAGTAAAAACTTATAATCTTGGAAGAGGGAACCACGTATGGTGAGGGCCCTCTTCCTTTTTTTTCTATGGAACGTGAGATAAATATTTCAGAATTCGACTACCCACTCGACGACGAGAAGATTGCGAAGTACCCACTGGAAAGAAGGGACTCGTCAAAACTTCTTATATACGAAAACGGCACAATTCGCGATTCTCAGTTTAGAAACCTTACACGAGAAATAGAGCCTGATTCCCTATTCGTGTTCAACAATACGAAAGTAATTAGAGCTCGTCTTATTATGCACAAAGATACCGGTGCAAGAATTGAAGTTTTCTGCCTAGAGCCTCACAATCCTTCCGATTATGAAAGGGCTCTTGCTAAGGAAAAAGAGGCTGAGTGGTCATGCATTGTAGGCAACCTCAAAAGGTGGAAAGAGGGCGAAGTATTCATTCAATTTCCTCTTAATGAAACAACGTACTCTCTTCGGGCCAGCATCACCAAGCGTGGGGAGCGAGAACAAATTGTCCGCTTTATGTGGGATGCTCCGCTTTGTTTCGGAATGTTATTGGAGCATTTGGGCCGTATTCCCATACCACCATATCTAAATCGTGAAAGTCAGGAAATTGACAATACACGCTATCAAACTGTATACTCTCGTATAGAAGGCTCCGTAGCAGCACCAACTGCAGGTCTGCATTTTACCGAAGAGCTTTTGGGAAGTCTTGAGAGTATGGGACATACTCTAGGTTATGTAACGCTTCATGTTGGGGCCGGAACATTTTTACCAGTCAAGGATGAGAACGCAGCACGACATGTTATGCATACGGAACATGCGGAAATTTCTTTTGACACACTACGCCTCATCAAAGAGAAAAAAGGCCGAATTATTGCCGTAGGAACAACATCCGTTCGTACGCTGGAATCCCTGCCTGCTCTTGCATTCAGAATTCATCAAAACGCATCACCCAAAAACGAGATTGCTATTTCTCAGTGGGAGCCTTATGACATACCATCATCCTACACGCTTGATGACACGCTTGATGATTTGATGAACTACATGCAAAAGAAAGACCTTTCTCGAATACGATTTTCCACGCAGATAATGATTACTCCTCTAAAGTTTCATTTTCGCGTCGTAGACAACATAATTACAAATTTCCACCAGCCGAAATCAACACTACTATTGCTAGTTTCTGCATTTTTGGATGGAGACTGGAAAAAGGTCTACGACCATGCTCTGCAAAGTGGATACCGCTTTCTTTCATACGGAGATTCCTGCCTTTTGAAGCATTATAAGCATTAATATGCAAACAGCCGTGCCTTTTCCTAATTTTATTCATTTTGTAAGAACAAATTTTTTTTACATTTGTATAATATTGAAAATTTAACAAAACATTTATATCAATGAGACATTTAATCAAACTCACAGTTGCCGTGTTATGCTCGGCTCTGGTTTTCAGTAGTTGCAACTGCTTTAAGAAAATGGCAAAGACTCATGATGCCATACAACTTGCATGCTCTCCTGAAGTTTTGGAACTGAATAATGGAATTATTACCGCCAATATTTCAGCAACAGTACCAGAAAATTACTTTGACAAGAACGCATCTGTACGTGTAACTCCTACCATTTTTTATGAAGATGGTTACGTTAAGGGTGAAAGCATCGTTCTTCAGGGAGAAAAGGTTGTTGACAATGGTATTGTTGTAAAGAGTGGTGAAAAATTGCAAGTTGACCGCACTGTTACATTCAAATACATCCCTCAGATGCAGAAATGTACACTTAAGCTTTTGGTTGAGATTAAGTGCAAGAGCGGAAAGTGCAAGACTTATACAATGGTCAATGCAAATACTGGAGAAGTGTTGTCTGAATCACAGAATGCAATCATCACCGGTGGAGGTGCTGTTGCAAATGGTCTTCTAAATGATTGTGGTCGCACAATTGCTGTTGGTGTAAACACACTTCAGAAAGATTTGAACTACACTTTGGCAATGAAAGAATGCACAAACAACTACAAGAACATTCTTACAGAAGTTGTAAAGGCAGATATCGTTTACAAAATCAATTCTGCAAACGTTGACAAGAAGGCGATGACCTCAAACGAACTTCAGCTTTTGAAGCAGTACATCGACCAGAACATTGCAAATGTAAATTCACGCCAGTCTATATATGTAAATGGTTATGCTTCTCCTGATGGTCCTGAAAAGAAGAACGATGACCTATCACAGAAGAGAAGCAAGAGCGGAAGCAAAGCTTTGGATAAGTTCCTCGGCAATACCGGCATCAAGGTTGACGTTGCTGCTTATGGCGAAGACTGGGATGGTTTCCGTGAGGCTGTAGCTGAATCTAACATTGAAGATAAGGATATCATTCTTCAGGTTCTTCAGATGTATTCTTCTTCACAGGAGCGCGAAAAGGAAATCAAGAACCTTTCAGCCGTATACAAGACCCTTACAACTGAAATCCTACCTAAACTTCGTCGTGCTCAGGTGGTAAACAGCAATGACATTACAGGTAAGACAGATGCTGAAATGGCAAAACTTATTGAAGCAGGAAAAGGCAATGAGCTTACTTGCGAAGAACTGTTACATATGGCAGAAGTTAAGCCAGAACTTGCAGAAAAGGCTTTGAAAGTAGCATGTGACAAGTATCAGGATGCTCGAGCATACAACAATCTTGCAGTTATCTATGCAAAGCAGGGTGATTTGGCAAATGCAAAGACCGCTTTGGATCTTGCAGCAAGCAAAGGTCTAAAGTCTCAGGAGGTAAATACAAACTACGCTCTTCTTGCTCTTGCAAATGGTGAAACTGAAAAAGCAAAAGAATATGCATCGGTAGCCGATAATGAGACAAAAGCTTTAATGGCTGCCTCTGAAGGCAAATACACAGAAGCTGAAAAATCTCTAAAGGGATACAATGCTGCTCTTGTACAAGTTCAGCAGGGCAAGTATGCAGAGGCCAAGAGAAGCCTTGCAAATGTTGACGGAGCTGATGCTGAGTATCTGCGTGCAGTTATTGCAAACAAGGAAGGTAACATTGCAGAGGCTAAGGCTAAACTTCAAAGCGCAATCAACATGAATCCTTCATTGGCACAAAAGGCTCAGAACGATATTAATCTAGAAAACATTGCAAAATCTGTAAACGTTACTAGATAGTTTGCCTGTAACTAAATAAATTGTTCCGCAGAAATCTGCGGAACTTTTTTTATGGTACAGGATCATAACCACTTCCTCCCCATGGATGGCACCTCAAAAGGCGCTTCAATGTAAGAAATCCTCCTTTAATAATTCCATACTTTTCGATAGCTTCCATGGCATATTTCGAACATGTCGGAGTATAACGGCATGAAGGCGGAAAGACTGGAGAGATACAAATTCTATAGAAACGTATCAGTAACAAAAACGGAAATGAACTTACACGCCTAATAACGTTTTTTAACCGACTGTATAATTTTTTTAACCGCATTTTCTATAGTCTGGTAGTTCAGTTCTTCTTTAGTGGAGTATATAAATGCAACTTCAACGCAAACGTCTGGTACTTCTTCCCATAACAAAGCTTTGTTCGTTCTAAAAGCCTCTTTTGTACGGCGCTTGAGAAGGTTGCGACTATTTGCACGCTTATGAAATTTTTTAGGCACTGAAAATAGAACCTTACATGAAAACTCAGGAGCAATTTCAGTATAGACAAGATACCTGAACGGATATATAAAACCTCCCGTACCCTCCCTAAAAAGGCGCGTAATATGTCCATAAGAACGAAGTATTTCGTCTTTGGAGAGAGTATTTTTCCCAACAGGCATATATTATTTTGAAGAAGAATGATTCTTTCTATTCATCGCATTCTGCTGCTGACGAAGAAATTCGGCCTTGTCTTCACTACGATCAACATATTCAACACTCTTTACTTGCTTTCCTGTCTTTAAGGATGAAAGAAATATCTCGACTGCCTTAGCCATTGATGGAGCTTGAACGCTAGGTGCGTTCACCATAACAGAAAAACCTGTGGAATGTGCCTCCTTGAGTGTCTTTTCTCCAAAAGTTCCAATGACCGGAAGTGGATTTATGTCTCCAACAGCCTTCTTTACAGCACGGATATCCCATGGAGTATAAAGAAGAAGCATATCATAGGAAAGAACCTCTTCCTGTGAGATTTCCATTGTTTCTGTTTTGGCTAGTGTGATTGAATCATAGTTCACGTTTAGGTGATCTAGCATTTCTGATAAATCCGGTGTGTGAGGTTCACTTAAAGTGAGAAGGAATTTCTCCTCTTTATGGTGAACTACTTCCTCCACAAGACCCTGAAGCGTACCATTTGCAAAGAAAATCTTACGCTTTCTATAGACAATATATTTTTGTAGATAAAGCGCTATTAATTCTGTTGAACAGATATATTTCATCGTATTTGGTACCGTGATATGAGCAGCCTCACAATTCATAAAGAAGCTGTCAATCGTACTTTTAGATGTAAATATAACCGCAGAATACGACAATATGTCTATATGCTGTGAACGAAATTCCTTTGGTGTAACAGCTACCGTTTGCTGAAGCGGATGGTAGTCTATTTGAACACCATATTTCTTAACAATCTCTCCAAACGGAGATTTTATATTGGCTGCTGGCGCCTTTTGAGCTATTAGTATCTTTTTTATTGTTGTGGCCATAAACGCAAATCAATCACCCCCTAATACAGGATAAAACAATAGCGAAAAGGGTAAAATTTCTAAAGTGCAAAGATACAAAAACCAATAAAGATTTGAAATTCCATTATCTCTAAATAATTTCCGTATATCGAACAAATAAACAACCGCTACAAACCCGGCAAGGCCTAAAGTTGTATACATTTCTATGTTAAAAGCCTCTTTGGTTGCCTTAACCATGATAAGTAACAAGGGAATTGTAACAAAAAAATAGTTGGCAACATGCAAAATCTTAATTCTAAGTATTATTGAAAAAAACTTCGGTCGAGTAGAAAAAGCTGTGACAAGATATATAAGAATGATATGTCCCAAAATAAAGGCAATTGCCACAAAAACAAGAGCTAGAAATATCGCTGCATCACCGCTATACGTATAGCCAACAAGTTTTAGAGTTGAAAAATCTCTATGTCCCCAAAAAATTAACAACGAGAGAATAATGCCCACCACAATCACCGCAAGTCTTACGTATGAAAGATGTGGAATAGATGATGTAAACGATCTTGATTTGCCGGGCTTGAAAAGAAAACTGCGAAACAATGTCTGCAAGAAAAAGTTATAATTTCGTACCTGGAAATATATATACATCAACGAAAGTACCAACACAGAGATATCTGTAAAAAAAGTATCAACACAAGGCTCCGCTACGTGTTCTAAGGTCATAGAACAAATAGCAGAGCGCCTGCCAAATATATCCTCCGGCAAGACCCGTTCCAATGAAATCATTTCCTGTATCATTGCGATGAATACGCTCTTTTGAGTGTGACTCTAATCGTTGTTCCTACTCCAATCTGAGAATCAATGACTGCTATGTGCCCGCCGTGATATTCCTCAACAATACGTCTGGAGAGGGAGAGTCCTAGCCCCCATCCCCGCGTCTTTGTCGAGTATCCAGGCTTGAATATGCGTTTCCAATTTGATTTAGCTATACCTTTGCCACTATCACGCACATCAACAAAAATTGAATGTTCATTGCTCGAGAGCAAAACATCCAACGAACCGCGTCCCTGCATGGCATCAAGCGAATTCTTTAAAAGATTTTCAATTACCCATTCAAACAAAGCGATATTCACCATGGCATAAATTGGGGTCTGTGCCAGGCCATCGTACGTTAAATTAACATAGCGTGGAATACGTTTGCGAAAATACATAACACTTCCACCTACTATCTCATTAATATTACCAAGAATCAGAGGAGCATCGGACCCAATTTTAGAAAATCTGTCCACAATCTTGCGCAAGTGACTTACATCCTTTGATATTTCATCAACAACAGCCTGATCAATGGGTTGTTCCTTCAAATATTCGAGCCAACCCATAAGCGATGATGTAGGTGTACCTAACTGATGTGCCGTTTCCTTCGCCAATCCAATCCAGACACGTTTTTGCTCATCTTGCTTCGTTGAACGAAAAGCCACAAACAATGCAACAACAAAAGCAATGATAATTAACATCTGTACTAGAGGAAAGACATAAAGCATTTTCAACGTAAGTGATCTGCCGTAAAAAATGATGTGGTTATGTTCGGTTGTCCACCAAAAATGTACAATAATTGGAGTATTGACCGCTGCCATTTCATCTATCTTTTTTCGTAGGGCAAGCGGATTTGAAGTTATATGCTCCTCTATGAGATGACATGAGATTGGAATGAGATTCTCGTCGGTTATGATAAATGGTATGTTATTGCGATTATTGATGATTGCCGTTACAAGCGGATCCTTCATATAATCTCCTAACGCATCGCGGTTGACACGCTCCATAGCAGCAGCCCAAAGTTCCACATCATGCTTTTCCTTTTCCCTAAGCGTTTGAGCCATTCTGTTGGAAATCAAAAGGGAAACAGAAACCAAAATGATTCCTATTACCATCATTGAGGTTCTAAAACGTGTGGATATGTCCTGTTTTATGAACGAAAGACTCATTTTTTACTTGTCGCTGTTTTCCCTATAACTCTATCACTAGCAAGATAGGATGCATATTCATCTGGTGAATTTAGTAATTGTCTAGCTCTGATAACTGTCTTGTCTTGAGGCAAAGAATACTGCGCAGCTCCCTGATTATACGCGTATCGTAGGACAATGTCTGAATTTATTGTATTAATAATTTCTTTTCTGTACTTCTCTATCAATGTCTCTGTATCATCATCAATGAGTGCTTCTATATCCTTAATTTGCTGGTGTGCATCATTGAAATTCTCCTTTTTCAGAGACTTGCGCAACTGTTCCAAAGCACGTCTAGACTCTGAGCGGTAGGCAATATCCTTCCCTTTTACCATGGACTTGAATTCCTTAAAATCTTCATCCGTTATAGTGAATTTGGAAAGATCCAAAGTCTCTCCTACGTGCTTTCGATAGTACAAATCGCCAAACGAATCAAAGACCCCCGAAACATATAGGGTTGCCGTAAATGAAGAAAGATAATCTACAGCCGTTGCTATATCTGGAGAAATGCCACCCCCATCATATACGCGACGACCCTTTGAGGTAGTGTATTCCTTCTGCATGGAGTCTGGCAATATGACAGGCTTGCCATCTGATGAATATTTCATGGCCTGAATGCATCGACCAGATGGAATATAGTATTTAGCCGTAGTGATTTTTGCATAATTGTCATAGCCAAGATATGACGTTGTTTGAACCAATCCTTTACCGAAACTCTTTTGTCCCAAAAGAACAGCTCGATCTAAATCTTGCAATGCACCAGCTACGATCTCCGAAGCCGAGGCGGAAGAATTGTTTATCAGTACTGCCATCGGAATATCCGGCAGAACGGGTTCGTACTCCGTACAATACTCTTTTTGCTTCTCTGCACGTCCTTTTGTTACAAGGACTTTCGTTCCTTTAGGCAAAAACAATGACAGAACTTTTATGGCAGACTGCATCACACCTCCTCCATTGGAGCGATAATCCAAAATAAGTTTTTTCAACTCTCCAGTACTTTCGAGCGTCTTTATTGCCGCACGCATGTCATCATAGCATGTTTCCGTAAAATCTCCATGTCTTATGTATCCAATTCCTTGCTCTACATAACCTACGTATGAAATGCTTGGAATTGCGATTCTCTCTCTACGGATATTCTTTTCAACAACAGTACTATCTATTACACTTAATACTCCAACACGGACCTTTGTATTAGCATCACCACGTAATTTTTTGCTGACATCCGAAACGGACCATCCCTTTACAGATTCTCCTTCTATAGAAACGATTTTATCTCCTATTTTAATGCCCGCTTTGTCTGAAGGAGAGTTACGATATGGCTCGGTTATTCGTATGTAATCTCCATCTTTGCGAATAACGGCACCAATGCCACCATATTTACCAGTTGTAAAGGTCTTAAAGTCGTCCATCTCTTCTTCGGGAAGAAATACAGTATATGGGTCAAGTGTGGAAGTCATTCCAAGCGTTCCGTTTCGCAGAATCTCTTTTGGATCAACCCCATCATCATAACGCATATATATCTCTCGCATGAAAGAAATCATTATCTCTATGCTTTTGCCGATTTCGAAACTATTTCCAACGGCAAATATCGAACTTACTGCCGTTAAAAGGACAACGGCAAATATGCCAAACTTCTTATTCATTGCTCAAGTTTTTATGATACATATAACCTTCTAGGCGAATAGCTATCTTCACCGCCTTTCTACGTAAACCGGATATGAGAACTCCTCCGTTTTTCGGCGTAACACTTATCTCATCCTCGAAAAGCATCGTAAGACGGTCTAGCCCTGTTGCACGAAATACCATATGCTTATCTGACTGCTCGACAAGACAAAATCCGTATGAGGAAAATGCTCGAATAATCTGTTCGCTGTCACTATTCAAAGAGGCTTCAACTTCCCTTTTCACATAACCAAAATATGGATAAAAAGCGGAAAGAAGAATTGTGGCTGCAACAAGAATATGTCCCTTTGTTGTACTTAATAACAAAGAAAGGTACTCCGTAAAAGATATTGGGTATGACGATGTCTTGCAAGATAGGTAGACAATAGTCACATAGAGTACACACAATGCCAACAAATACTTTACAGAACGTATAATATATCTTTTCATATCACAAAGTTTATCTATAACACCTAAGCAGATTTTTTCTATAGTCCCATGGCTTCTATTGCTGAAGCAACACTAGTCATAAGCCATTCTGGTGTAGAAGTCGCGCCACACACGCCAACTCTTTGGGCATCTTTGAACCACGCGCGCTGAAGTTCTGAAGGCTCCTCTATCTGGTAGGACCTTCGATTGGCATCACAGCATATGGAAAAGAGAACTTGACCATTACTGGACTTGCGTCCGCACACAAATATGATTACATCATAATTCATGGCAAAGCGTTTTAAGTTCTCTTCCCTGGAAGACACCCTGCGACAAATCGTATTGTCTTTTGTAAAAGATACTCCATCAAATATTCTGCGCTCCATTTCCAAAGCCAAGAAATTAAAAAGTGGAAGGCTCTGTGTTGTCTGTGAAAGAAAATATATGGGGCGTGAGAAATCTACCTTATCCAAATCATTCACAGACTCTATAACAACCACATCATTTCCAACCTGTCCAATAAGACCTATCACCTCGGCATGGCCTTTTTTACCCAACAGAACTACACTTCCGCCTACAGCTTGCATTTTTTTATAGGCTACAACCATCTTCTTCTGCAGGGCAGCCACTACCGGACATGTTGCATCGATTATCTGTATGGGATATGCAGAAGCCATCTCGTAAGTAGATGGTGGTTCTCCGTGTGCACGAATGAGCATACAACTACCACTAAGGGATGGAATTTGCTCATGGCTTATTGTTTTTAGACCAAGCATCTCAAGGCGCTGTACCTCTATCCTGTTATGAACTATATCTCCCAAGGAATACACCTTGTGACCAGCCGAAAGAGCATCTTCTGCCTGTTTGATGGCACTTACCACACCGAAACAGAATCCGGACTGATTGTCAATCTCTACATGCATATCTAATTCTGATGCTTTTCGAACAGCTTCATAAACCAATCTATCTCATCCTCTAAGGTCATTCCACTATTGTCCAAAACAATTGCATCATCCGCTTTGCGTAAAGGAGAGATTGAACGATTCATATCAGCATGGTCTCTGGAAATCACATTGGATAGAACTTCATCAAACGATACAGTGTCGCCTTTTTCGAGCAACTCCCGATAACGACGCTCAGCCCTAATCTGTGGATCTGCCGTCATATAAAGCTTTATATCCGCATCTGGAAATACCACGGTACCGATATCACGCCCATCCATGACAATTCCACGCTTGATTCCCATCTGTTGCTGCATCCTTACAAGTTTTTCCCTCACTTGACGAATGGAAGCAACAGCGCTTACGCAGTTGCTTATCTCTATGGTTCTTATCTTATTTTCGGCAATTTCTCCGTTAACATAAACGTCGCTCGCCTCCCTTAAACGATTGAAACGGAACGTTATTTCTATCTGATCAAGCATGCCGATAAGTTTTTCTTCGTCAACGATACCATTTTCGATAGCCCCATGTTCCATAGCATAGAGCGTTACAGAACGGTACATTGCACCTGTATCGATAAAAATATACCCCAATTTGGCGGCTATCAGTTTGGCAAATGTCGACTTTCCACAAGAGGAAAATCCGTCAATTGCAATAATGAGTTTTTTCATATTCAAATTTGTGCTTGCGGCAGAGAAATATACAAAGACAAAATCGTTATTATTCCCAGGATTACTATCACCACTCCCGAAATGCGGTTCAATGTATGAAGATGCTCAGGATGAAACCGTCTTCTGAACAGACTTACGATAAATGTTAATACGGTCCACCATAACATGGCTCCGCATAAAAATCCTATGATTATATGGGATGATTGTAAGAATGTAACCAAATCTGTCACGCCTCCCGATGAAGTAATAGTACCAACTCCAAACATGGCAAAAAATGCCAACAGATATGGAATTACTACAACAAAGTTAGCCAATGTGAAACCCATCATGGAAAACATATCTTTCCATATAGAAGAATCGACGCGTAGCACCTTGTCAGAAATATTACGGCGAAGTTGAGGAACTGGCTTCTTAAAGAATATCACAATTCCTACAACTATAACAAAAACACCTCCGAATAGATGTAAGAGTTCTGAGTAGAGCACAATCTTCGATTCAAGCATTGAGTAGAAGAAAAATGCTACAATTGCCATAAGGGTATCCGCCAAGGCGACACCAAAGCCGGAAAATACACCAACACGCCAAGGCTTGCTTAATGCGCGCTGTATACATAAAACGGCAACGGGACCAACTGTCACAGAAGCAACAACGCCTACTGCAAAGCCCCTTATCATCATATCGAATATTGGTAGTATCATTTTTATACCGTTTCGTATCGTACAAAATTAACAATTTGTTGGATATTTCACCCCCTTTCTCACTTAGGCTTGATATAGATTTTATTCTTTTAAAGGAAAGAACCTCATTCTTTTGAATATGGAAAGCATTTAGATGACCCTGGTTTATTGAATCTGCCGAGGTGGTTTTCAGGATGATGCGCTTTTGAAAGAGAGTTATCTCTAAAGCAATGTCCTTAACAAATTTGATTTACTGTTTACGAACTTAGGTATTTATGGATTATATGGTTATTTTTGTCAAAAGCAGAGGTTTGCAAATCACCTTTAGCTATAGACAACAAAATTTTACAAACTCTCTAAAATTTGCTTTATTGCAAAAACACAACTATGGAAGAAGTAAAACCGCTAGATATCAACCTCAGCGAAGACGTAGCTGAAGGCAATTATTCCAATCTGGCCATCATATCACACTCTACGTCTGAATTTATTCTTGATTTTGCTGCTATGCTTCCAGGTCTACAAAAAGCCATGGTCAAAAGCAGAATCATCCTAACCCCTGAACATGCCAAAAGACTGCTCCTTTCTCTACAAGACAATATTGCCAAATATGAAGCTAACTTCGGAGCAATCAGAATTCCTCAACAGGGGCCGAACTTCTCTAGAGGAGGCAAAGCCTAAGCGTTGTTTTCCCTGTGACAATGTGCAGAAGAAAAAAATACCGAATGCCATTTTGACATTCGGTTACTTTTTTCTTCTGAAACACTACCAAAGAGCTACCTTCAAAGTGTTTCTGCCTACATAGCAGTTGATGAAATTAATTTTCTGACCCTTCTTTATCGAAACAAGTATTGCTTTGTGAGGGTGGAAAATTACAGGATTCATATGTGAACCATAAAGAGTCTTGAATGGAATGTCTGAATTGTTCGTCACTTCCAAACGTCCTGTCTTTTCATCTAATACGCGCACGCTCAATGAATGGTGGATGAGTTGCTCTATATAGGTAGCTTCTCCTGCCAAAGTTTGATTAAAGAATGCAACCATTCTGCCGGCAAACATTGCTTCCTTGATTGACTGTTCGGTATATTCCTTTGCAAAGACAAGCGTCATCGGACGCATTGACATTCCATAATCATAAGAAGTCGGGTTGTGCTGATCCGAGTTTGCCATCATAGGAAGGTGGTACTGATCAAACCAATCCAAAACCTTTGGATACCATTCATTATGGTTGCAAAGTTCAACTGCGTGAATGCGGTGTTCTTCAATAAGTTTTTTCTGCAAATCGTACATTGTACATTTCTTGTCTGGCCATCCTGGATGATTCCATATTATGAACGCTCCTTGCTTTTCGGCAGCCTCGAAATCTGCTTTCTCTGTTTCCGGATTAGATACCTTCGTGCCTGTCTCACTCTTTAGATATTGACCATTTGCATCCTTAAGGTAACGATGCTCACTGAATACGTTGCAATCCTCCAAAAAGAGCATATTCATATGGCCGAACGGCTTGGTTCTTGTCACTTCCGCACCCTTGATTACTATCAGACCATAAGCCTTCGCAGCCTGCTGCGCCAATTTTGGTGGCAAGTTGTAGTCTTTCAACTTTATACCCTTTGTCTTATGTACGCCTACGTGCTCTGTCATGGCAATTACATCAAGACCATCGTGCCAAGCTTCCCGAACTCTTCCTTCTGGTGAAAGTTGTGCATCAGCAAACACCGTATGAAGATGAAAATCACACTTAAATGTGCGGTATTGATCAATGTCTGGAATCTGAATTACCGTCCTTCGTCCAGGACTTGTTTCATAACAATAAACTCGGTCATCAGAATTTTCTGGCATTTTCTGTGCATAAGTCACGCTTAGGGCCGCGCACAAAAGAACAGATAGTATTATTCTTTTCATATCTATATTTGTTTGGTTTATCTTTCGGAGGTGTCCTTATCTAGGGTGTGTCTTTATATACTCAATAATGTCAACTGCGTATTTTCTCAAATCTTTCCAATGTACATATGGCTTACAGTCGCTTTCTACTGGAAAATCTATCTCCTCTTCATTCAGAAGCATCTTTACAAGAATGTCATCTCCCTTGCGGTTTTTATAGAATACCCATTGGAGGTTTGCCGCCATCGGAATGTCGTAATCATGAAAAACGTTTTCAATTTCTTCCATACTTTTAGCAGTTTCTGCCCATTTTCCAACACGTAAGGTATTCAAAAAGCCAATTATGCAACCATCATGACCAAAACGAAGTGTAACACATGGTCTCTTCCCTGCCGTTGAACCATCTATACAAGCATCGGCCCTTTGTATAAAATCATCCACCAGAGTCCAGCAAACGTCATTTAAAAAGCCACCGCCAACATTTGAATGACCCTTCTCGTAATAAAATTTAATGTTTGCCAGACGCCACCAACCATACATTTCCTCTGGAGTGAAAAGATCATCCAGTCTAACGTCAGTTTCTGTTCCTGGGAAACAGATGCGGTTACGATAAAGCTCCAACAGAAACATATCTGCATCCTTAATCTTAGGAATGTATTCATCCTTAAAAATAAGATGGAGAATTCTATCTTCTGGCATATGTTTCTTTTTGAACTTTCTCCAATCCTTTACCCAATCAGCATTCGGAAAACGATATTTGTCTATACGTTTTGCCTGTATGGGATCGTGATTGTAAGAATACGGATTAAGTGCGTGCATATATCTATCACCATGATCAAAGTGAATTTCCAATTTCGAATCATGCCTTAGAAGTTCGTTCGTAAAGCAGTTCTGACATAAAAGACAACGCGGCGTGATAGTTGTGCATGAAAAAATATGAGGATTATTCTTAAAGACAGTCGGATAACGCTGATACATTCTTCTGGCAATTCCCTCATGTTGTGCCTGCCCTATCAAAGTAAGATCCCCGGCTCTTCCTCCGCATGTCTTTTTTGCTTTCAAAAATCGGTTATATACATCCTCCCCTACTTCTTTAAGCATCGAAGAGGCATGTGCACGTTGTAATTCAGCAAGAACATCATCAAAATTTTTATTGGCAAAGATGTAACGCGAGCCATGTCTTCCGTAATGGGAAATGTAGAAGGCTTTATATTCCTTTGGGGCGGGAGTCTCTTTCTTTTGCGGCTCGGTATACAAACGATAAACGGATGTACCATAGGATGTGTCTGCAAGGATTTTCTCCCTTGCAGTTTGTGCAAACAGAAAGGACGGACCCAGTAGAAAAATAATAAGTAGATTCTTTCTCATGCTATCTTAATGGTAAGTTATGTATGTTTAATGTGCTTCAAGCCAATTGTTACCCTGGCCACACTCCACAAGAAGTGGAACCTTCAATGAGGCTGCCTGCTGCATCTGCTCTAGAAGTATCTGTTTAACTTTAGGAACCTCTTCCAAAAGCGTATCCACAATCAATTCGTCGTGAACCTGTAAAATAACTCGGCTCTGAAGTTTTTCTTCCCTAAGGGCTTTCCATACCCCTATCATGGCTTTTTTCATAATATCAGCCGCAGTTCCTTGGACCGGTGCATTTATTGCATTTCTTTCTGATAAAGAACGTAAAGCATGGTTTGAAGAATTTATCTGTGGGAGATATCTTCTTCTGCCGAAAATAGTTTCAACATATCCGCAGCTTCTGGCACTACGGACAATTTGCTCCATATATTGCTTCACTCCCGGATAAGAAGAAAAATAACCATCAATAAGTTCTTTGGCTTCTGTTTTTGAAATGTAAAGTCTATCTGCAAGACCTGTTGCAGATATTCCATAAATGATGCCGAAGTTGGCAGTCTTGGCCTTACGGCGCTCCTCGGCTGTCACATCCTCCAAATTCTTATGATATATTCTGGCAGCTGTTGCCGTGTGCACATCCTCACCCGATTGAAAAGCAGATATTAAATTCTCGTCCATACTTAAATGCGCCATGATACGCAATTCAATCTGTGAATAGTCGGCCGAAAGAAGAAAACGTTCTTGTGTAGAAGGTACGAATGATGCTCTGATTGGCTTTCCTGCAGAATCCCTGATTGGAATGTTCTGCAAATTAGGATTCGATGATGATAGACGACCTGTTGCTGTCTGAGTTTGGTTATATGTCGTGTGTATGCGTCCTGTCTTTTTGTCTATAAGTGCAGGTAAAGCCTCAATATAAGTAGAGAGAAGCTTCTTTTTCCCACGATACTCCAAGATATGTCTTACTATTTCGTGCTCCGCAGCAAACGAACTCAGATAATCCTCATCCGTGCAATAGTTTTTCGTTACCGTAAGTTTGGGTTTGGCGGCAAGTTTCATCTTGCCAAAAAGCACCTCGCCAAGTTGTTTTGGAGAATTGACATTTAAACTAGGTTCTTTGGAAAGTTCCCTGATTTTGGATTCCAATTCGAGCAATTCCTTTCCTATTTCTTTACCATAGTTCGAAAGAGCTTCTGTGTTTATCTTAACTCCTTCCCACTCCATATCCGCAAGAACATCCACAAGAGGTATCTCTATCTCCTTATATAGTTTCATACATCCTCTTTGCACAAGTTCCCTTTCCAATATCGGATATACTTCATTCAAGGCCGTGACATTTGCGTGAGCAAAAGTTGCAAGTACATCTTGTGAAACATCACACACCCTTGTCTGTCGGCTTCCCCTTCCTATTATATCCGAAATGTCTGGGATAGATTTCTGAAGATGATACAATACGATTGACTGTAAGTCATTGGTGTTCTCTGAATAAAGAAGGTAGTGCATGATCTGTATATCATGTTTCTCTTCTATATAGATGCCTTTATGACGAAAGGCATTCACATCCTTTTTTATACCATGACCGAGCTTTTTAATGGCTTGATTGGAAAAAAGTGTTTTTAGCACCCCAAAAAACTCTTCATGTGTCTTTAATGGAACATAGTACGATGAGCGTGTATCCGCCGAAAAGGCGGCTGCATGAATTTTTCCTGCACTTAAATCGCTCGCAGAACCTAAAAGCATGTATGAAAAACTTCCCGTACGCCCAAGTACAAGACACATTTCTTTCAGCGCTTCAATGTTTTCTACGACTATATAATCCTTTGATTCTTCCTTTGATTCTTCCTTTTCCCACACCGCATCAAAAAGTGTAGGCGCTGTGTTGTAGGGTTGAAGAGATGGTACACTACCTTCATCTTTTATTTCTGTAGCTTTTTTCTCTACATGAGTTGAATTGGTCCCTCTTTCACCATACTCGGCAAAAACTCTTTGCAAATCCATAGAGAGCGTTCTGAAACCCATTCTAAGACAAAGTTCGTCCAATTTCACAGAGTCAATAGCCCCTATTCTTAAATTTTCTTCTACTAATTCTACAGGTACATCACGCCTGATGAGCGTCAATGTTTTGGCTAAACGCAAATTATCTATCGATGTTTCTATCTTCTTTCTTATCTTCTCCGAAAGTTGAGGAAGAGATTTTATGATCTCTTCAATGTCTCCCCACTCGGCAACAAGTTTTGATGCACCCTTTTTTCCTATACCATCTATGCCAGGTATATTATCTGCAGTGTCGCCCCAGATAGCCAAAATATCACTTACAAGTTCTGCTCGTGGAATGCCATACTCTTCGCAGATAGCCCGACTATCTAAAATTTCAATATGATCATCCTTCTGTTTGTATATTCTGATACGATCCGTTACAAGTTGTCCATAATCTTTATCTGGCGTCACCATATAAACATCATATCCAGCTTTTTCTGCTTTATAGGCTAACGTTCCTATAATGTCATCTGCCTCAAAACCATCCTTCTCCAAAACAGGAATGTTCAATGCCTGAAGAAACTGCTTTAGAATTGGAGTAGACGCTATTATGTCCGCCGGCGTTTCTGGTCTATTGGCCTTGTATGCCGGAAATATTTCATTTCTAAAACTACCACCCTTCAAATCAAAGGCAACACCCAGAAGATCTGGATGTTCTTGATGCAAAATCTCCTTTATAAAACGCAAGAAGCAATATATAATGGATGTGTTTTCCCCAGCACCATTACGCATAGGTCTTGTTATGAATGCATAATAATACTTGAATATCAACGCGTAAGCATCTATTAGAAAAATTTTCATATCAAATCATCAAACCATTCTGCATAAGAGGTCTCTGTTTCCTGCAACTTAAGTGAGTGTAGTTTAACATTCGCGGGTAGTACCGCTTTGAGAATACGGGCAAAGTCTTCCAGGATGTTCTCCGTTGTAGGTATGTAATCCACCGCATGTACACGCCCATATCTTTTCTTTAGAAAATCAATCACCTCTTCGTTTTCTTTCGTTTTACTCAAAAGAAGTGAATGGTCAAAACTCTCTATTATACTCTGCTGAACCAAAAGACGTAAACGATGAAAATCCATCACCATTCCATTCGCATCATTTTTTACTCCCTCTACACAAACCCACAGATGATAAGAATGACCATGTAGATTACTACACTTTCCCTCATATCCATCTAGGGCATGAGCCATCTCAAAAGTAAACTCCTTTGTCAGCCTGATCATTTTCTCAAATCAAGATAAGGTTCTCTTTTGAAAGATTCGTTCAAGGAAATGTAGGTCTGTGTGGATGTAACTCCCTGAACCCTCAGAATGCCGTCAAAAATTGTATGCATAAGATGTTCGTTGTCTTTGCAGTAGAGTTTTAACATAACTGCATACGTTCCAGTTATAAAGTGACATTCAACCACTTCGGGAACCTGTTTGAGTTTTTCTGCGATGGAAATTGAAAGCATCGGATCCTGAATTTTTAGGTTTACGAACGCACACACATCCAATCCTAATTTTTTTGGATCCACCATTGTATGCGCACCCAAAATAACTCCTTGCTCCTCAAGTTTCTTTATACGCTGATGAATTGCCGCACCTGAAATCCCGCACTCTCTGGCAATTTCCAAATAAGGCATGCGGGCATTGTCTATAAGAAACCTTAATATTCTTCTGTCTATTTCATCTAAATATATTTTCCCCATCTTCAACTTGACTTTTCAAGTACTATTTGAGCACTCCTAATTTTTTCCCTACCACAACAAATGCATCTATGCACTGCTGGAGTTGTTCTCGTGTATGACCTGCCGATACCTGTACACGTATTCTCGCCTGTCCTTTTGGAACGACTGGATAGTAAAATCCGGTAACAAACACACCCAATTCCTGCAACTCTGAGGCAAAAACTTGTGAAAGCTTTGCATCGTAGAGCATAACTGCACAGATGGCTGATACTGTAGGTTTGATATCAAAACCTGCTGCAAGCATTCCTGCACGGAAAAACTCTACATTTTCCACAAGTCTGTCATGGTGTTCATTGCTTTCAGATAACATCTTGAAAAGTTCTATACCGGCACCTACGATTGCAGGAGGAAGCGAATTCGAGAATAGATATGGACGTGAACGTTGGCGGAGCATAGCGATGATTTCTTTGCGACCCGTTGTAAAACCTCCAACCGCACCTCCAAATGCCTTTCCTAATGTTCCTGTAAGAATATCTACCTGTCCACGTAGATTATATAGTTCCGTTATACCACGACCTGTTTTTCCAAGAACACCTGCTGAATGACACTCATCAACCATTACTAGAGCCTTGTACTTCTCGGCTAATTCACAAATTTTATCCAATGGGGCCGCATTACCATCCATCGAAAAAACGCCATCCGTGCATATTATGCGAAAACGCTGAGCTTGTGCCATCTTAAGTTGTAGTTCCAAATCATCCATGTCAGCATTTTTGTAGCGGTAACGTACTGCTTTACAAAGCCTCACTCCATCTATTATGGACGCATGGTTCAAAGAATCCGAAATAATAGCATCCTGTTCGTTAAATAATGGCTCAAAAACACCTCCATTAGCATCAAAACATGCAGCGTAAAGAATCGTGTCTTCCGTTCCGAAATAATCGGATATTGCCTTTTCTAGTTCTCTATGTAGGTCTTGACATCCGCATATAAAGCGCACCGAAGACATTCCGTAACCTCTTGAATCCATTGCCTTCTTTGCGGCTTCAATCAGCCTCTTGTTATCCGACAGACCTAAATAGTTGTTCGCACAGAAGTTAAGGCACTGCTTACCCTTTACTTCAATTTGCGCTTTTTGCTGTGAGGTAATTACTCTTTCCTCCTTATAAAGTCCAGCCTCCCTGATACCATCAAGCTCCTGCTGAAGATAATCCTTAAATTTTCCGTACATGTGTTTATGTATTTTAACAAACAACAAATTTAAACAAGGACGCTCAAAATTGCAACATAGTTCTTTTTCATATAACAAGCATTTTCTTGGAAGATTAGTATATACTCACACGTAAAGACTTCTCTTATCTATATTCCATTACGCTAAATTTATATATTTTTGTCACGTAAATAATCACCAATAAATTTGAAACATATGTTTGCAATTGACAATTACGATTTTAATGGTAAGCGCGCAATCATCCGCGTTGACTTTAACGTTCCGTTGAACGCAGAAGGAAAAGTTACGGATGATACACGTATCCGTGCTGCAATCCCTACAATCAAGAAAGTTCTTGAAAAGGGTGGTTCTGTCATTTTAATGTCACATCTTGGCCGTCCAAAGAAGAACAACGACCTAAAATTCTCATTGGAACAGATTATTCTAGCCATTGAAGCAAGACTCGGTGTTAAAATACTCTTTGCAGGTGACTGTATGGGAGAAAAGGCTGCTGAAATGGCAAAGAATCTAAAACCTGGAGAAGTAATGTTACTTGAAAACCTACGATTCTATGCTGAAGAGGAAGGTAAACCACGTGGACTTGCAGAAGATGCAACAGATGAGGAAAAGAAGGCTGCAAAGAAGGCTTTAAAGGAAGGTCCTCAGAAACTTTTCGTAAAGAAACTTGCTTCTTATGCTGACTGCTACATTAATGATGCATTCGGAACTGCTCACAGAGCACATTCATCAACAGCTCTTATTGCAGAATATTTCCCTAATGACAAAATGTTTGGATATGTAATGGAGAACGAGCTGAAGGCTATCGACGGAGTTATGAAGAATCCTCAGCGTCCATTTGTTGCAATCATCGGTGGATCAAAAGTTTCAACGAAGATTACCATCATTGAGTCACTTATGGAAAAAGTTGACAAGATTATCATCGGCGGTGGTATGACTTATACCTTTGCTGCAGCAAAGGGAGGAAAGATTGGTAAATCAATCTGTGAACCTGATATGTATCCTGTTGCTTTGGACATTTTGAAGAAAGCTCAGGAAAAGGGTGTGAAGATAGTTACTACTCCTGATGCTTTGGTTGCTGACGATTTTGCAGAGACTGCTAACACAAAACTTTGTCCTGCGAACGAAATAGATGATGCATGGGAAGGTCTTGATATAGGTGAAAAAGGTAAGAAACTCTTCCATGACGAGATCTCAGAATGCAAGACTATTCTTTGGAATGGTCCTGTAGGAGTTTTTGAAATGGACAAGTTCTCAACAGGTTCACGTGCAGTTGCAGAAGCCATTGCAGAGACAACTCAAAAGAATGGTGCTTATTCTCTCATTGGTGGAGGAGATTCTGTTGCCTGCATAAACAAATTCGGTCTTACTGACAAAGTATCTTATGTATCAACAGGTGGAGGTGCTTTGTTGGAATACATTGAAGGTAAGGAACTTCCTGGCGTTGCTGCTATCAGAAAATAGCTTGCCTTTTTAAGATGTGTAGACGTAGGGGAGAAATCCTCTACGTTTACTCTTTTAGGCGCAGTTCCTCTCACTAACAACATATGATAAGAATTGCCACAAATTTTCCTCTTTTTGCTCAAAATTCTTTCTTACAACAAAAATTAAATATATTTACAAAGTGTTTTGTTAAAAGATTAGCAACTAGTTAATCTTAATAAAGTGACTTTGAAACTTCACCAAACATTTTTCTATGACCTGGCAAGTAATTTTCACATTGTCTGTAATAATAGGAACATTCCTTACATTGCTATTGACCAAAATAAAAGCAGAATATGTGTTCTTTTTCGCTATGGCTTTATTGTGTGTTTCAGGAGTTCTTTCTTTTGAAGAGTCATTTAAGGGATTTGACTCTTCCAGTGTACTTACAATAGGCGTTTTATATATTGTTATTGCCGGTCTAAAGTATTCTGGAGCTCTGGAATGGATTGTTAGACACATTATGGGTCTTCCAAAAACACATGCAAGAGCTCTTCTTAAAATGATGCTTCCTGTTGGAATTCTGAGTTCCTGTATGAGTAATACGGCCTGTACAGCTCTTTTTCAAAGTGTGGTACGATTATGGTCTAACAAACTGCACATTGCCTCAAGTCTTCTTCTAATACCTCTTGCGTATGCAGCTTCACTTGGAGGTTTGCTAACACTGATTGGAACACCACCAAACCTTATTATATCGTCTATGTATGCTGAACGGGTGGCAGTGGACTTTCCTCAGAAAATTGTTCATATGAACATTTTCGAACCACTTCCAGTAGGTGGCATAGTTTTCATCCTGTGCGTAGGAATAGTCATTCTCCTTCGCAATTTTCTACCCATTCGCACACAGCGTTCTGTACTTACAGATGAAAATAATGTTTTATCAACGGATGTAAAGTCATCACGCAAGACCTTTTTAAGTCTTGGCATCCTTATTATAATGCTAGGTACTTCTGCCTGCGGAATTCTCCCTCTTCATACCTGTTGCTTATGTGCAGGAATTCTTATGGTATTTTTGAAGTGTTGTACGGCTGATGAAGCCTTTGATGAAATTGATTGGAGAGTAATTATAATCTTCGCTGGTAGCATTTGCTTTGGTACCGCGCTTACAAAATGCGGTATAGATACAATGATTGCACGCAAACTTCTACTGTTGGGTAAGATGTCTCCTTACACAACTCTATTGGTGATATGCGCTACAGCAGCCATTACAACAGAGTTTCTCAGTGATACAGGATGTGCTGGAATATTTTTCCCGATTGCCTACGCAGCAGCTATGGAACTTGGTGTGGATCCAAAACCTTTTATGATTGCTTTGATGCTGTCTGTTTCAAGCAGTTATGCAACACCTGTTGCTACTCCTCCCAACATGATTGTATACAAAGTTGGAGAGTATAAATTTCAAGATTTTGCAAGATTAGGAATAGCCCTAAAAGTAATAAGTCTATTGGTTTGCGTATATATTACACCTCTTATATATAGTTTCTAAATTACTTTATTGCAATCATATTATTTATTGCCCTTTCGGCCTTTTGGCGCATCTTTTCGTCAACGATAACTTCCGGAGTTTCATTCTTAAGGGTATAGTATATGTTTTCTAAAGTAATCTTTCTCATATCCATACACTTGTTACATGAATCTCCTTCTATAGTAACAAGCGGAATAAATTCCTTGGATGGTATCTGCTTTTTAAGTTCACAAAGTATGCCTGATTCTGTTACGACAATAAAGCGTGTTGCTGAAGATGCTTTTGCGTAAGTAATCATAGCAGCTGTTGAACCTACAAAATCACCCATCTCTACAACTTCTTCCTTACATTCGGGATGAATAAGAACCTCAGCATCCTTGTAAAGTTGCTTTGCTTTGATAAGATTCTTAGCTGAAAATCTTTCATGCACCTTGCAGGCACCATCCCAAAGAATGAGATTTTTCCTTCCTGTAATTTTTTTTACATAATTACCTAAATTGCGATCTGGGCAGAAAATTATTTCCCTGTCCTGAGGAATACTATTTATAACCTTTACGGCATTGGAAGAAGTACAACACACATCCGTTAGGGATTTTATATCAATTCCAGTATTTACATATGAAACAACTATTGCATTTGGATATTTTTTCTTCAAATCAAGAAGTTCTTGATAAGAACACGAGTCTGCAAGCGAACATCCGGCATCTAAAACTGGAATGAGTACCTTTTTTTGTGGTACTAGAATCTTAGCAGTTTCCGCCATAAAATGGACACCCGCAAAAAGTATTATCTGAGATTTTACATCTTTAGCCTTGATGGAAAGAGAAAGAGAATCTCCCAAAAAATCAGCAACTACTTGTACCGATGGATCCGTATAAAAGTGGGAGAAAATCGTAGCGTTTTTATGTTCTTTCAAACATTGTATTTTTTCAACAAGTTCGTTGTTCATTTTTATTTATTTATACCTTTTAAAAATATTTAATAACAAGAATAAAGC
>JAGHTK010000036.1 GCA_018065435.1 Candidatus Alistipes equi | reverse complement strand
CTATGGGTCAAATTGCAGGCTTGTCACAGCCTGCAATTTGACCCATAGAGACACACCTACTATTTTCTAGCCTGCAAAATGACCTATACGCCTAGAATTTAACGTTCTATTTTCCATCTTCCATGTGCTCTTCCTTCTCGTGCTAATAACCCCAAAGATTTTAATGTGGCTATGGCACGATCGATAGAACTAGTGCCAACTCCAAGATTATCGGCTATAGCATCAATCTTAATAGTTTGATTCATCATAATTAACCGATATACATCTTGAACCATTTGCGGTTGATGTGCTAAAACCTCATTAACATCATTTAAAACACCATTTAAAACACCATTGGCATAGTCAATTGCTCTAACTTCTTTATTTTCAGTAGTTTGTAAAACACCATCTAAAACACCATTTTCATGTTTTGCTTTTCTTTCGGTTACACATACCGCAGTCTGAAAACTGAAATCGTATTCTGGTAAACCATTACCATTTGCTTGAAGTTCGTTTTGTACACGGAAAACGCCTTTACTATGTCTGTTTACATAACCAAGAACCTTCATCGTTTCTGCCACAAGCAAATTTCTATAATCGTTTACATTAGGGAAATTATCAACATTAGCACGTCCATATAACCCACCCGGATTTTGGATTTCTATCCGATCATCATATTGATAGAATTGTATAGGACCTCTTGCTGCATAGTCCCTATGGCAGATCGCATTCATCAATAATTCTCGCGTCGCCCATTCTGGGTAATCGATAATGGTTTCTTCCCTTAAAGCACTAACTTTAATAGGATGAGGATTAACAATCGTTGTTCCGATAAAAGCATCTAGTTTTTCTAAGGTTTTGCATAGATTATCCTTAAACTCAATATCCGTTAGAATTTCTCCAACACGTCCTATTCCTTTCATACGAACATATTGGACATATGCATGGGGAATAAATCTCCTCAAATTACGTGCAAAAAATAATATCCCTAAATTTGTTGGACAATTGTATTGCGTATCGTAAAACCCAAAAGATGAAAGAAGATAACGTATGTCACGTTTTTCTTCTGCAATATCTTCCATTGTCATTGCCTTAGTAAGATAGACATTTCTAAACATATCAATGTCAATATCCTCTATTGTTGCATTAAGGCACGGCTCGTTCTCCCATGAAGTCACATTTGAGCGCCTTTTCTCCATCAAGAGTCTTTCATCGGCTTCACTTGCAACGCCTTTACGAGAACCTATTCGTATCCAAATGCGGCCTTTATAGCGAACTGGAGGGAAAGCATGTGGCTGAACCTCTACAACTACAATATCTCCTTCAGGGAATGTTACTTTTTCGACAACCATACTAGGTTGCGGATGCAGGTTCCCATCCGTACGAATTGCTGCCACATTCTTTAGCAGTTCATCCGTAACATCTATTGAATGAATTGTACCATCATCATTCACGCCAAGAAAGAGATAGCCTGGTTGCTTATGATTTGGTAAGTCATTTGCAAAAGCACAAATGGCTTGACCAAACTTATCCGTATTGGTTGTACTAATTGTTCGCTCTACACGATCATTCTCAAGGTCGAGTAATAAGGCTCTAATTTCATCCTTTGTTATCATAACTTCGTAATTTTGTGTGCAAAATTACTAAAAATTTTTGACATACACAAATATTTC
>JAGHTK010000010.1 GCA_018065435.1 Candidatus Alistipes equi | reverse complement strand
AATCCACAGACATCTACAAGGATATCATCAGCGGGTTCAAGGACGGAGAGGACAGACCGAACTTTTCCATACTCATGGAATAAATTATCTGATAATTCGTGGAAATCTATCGTGTTTTAACACATTTCCACGGGAAATAAGTATATTTTCTAAGATTTGCACCATTAGCAACGGACATTTTGCACTGTAATATGCGCATTTGGCAAATGTGGCAGAACTATAGTCATAAAAACATATCTGCCGATTTCGGAGCAAAGTCCGCACTGTTCCGGACGAAAGTCCGCACCTAAGATTTTTGCTATATTATGAATTTTTGTCTTTACCTTGCAAACTTGCACCAGATAAAGGAACTGGTACGACACATTTAGTCTGTCTACAATAGCATCTGCTATCATGGTGTTTGACGAAAAGGACATCATACCATTGGTCCTTCGGCAACGGACTTGTGATAATCATGGATCTAGCACCATGCCTGTCCTCCATCAATTCCATAAAGTCAAGAAGTTGTTGATTATCTATAGTGTCAAGGCAGACGTTATACCATATATCATCGACAAGCGGGAACTCGACATTTGGTCTAACGATTATTTTGTCAAACTTGCTGACATGATAAAATTTGAATAGGCCCTACATTGTAATGGCACAAGTTGTTCCGTTTTTTGAACCTTTAGAGTGCCCACAATGAAAAGCGCACTCATTTTTCTAGCAATTAATGTCTTTTTACCTTTTTAGGCTCGCACGTTAGACCGATACCAAGTT
The DNA here is from genome assembly GCA_018065435.1 of Candidatus Alistipes equi. GTDB lineage: Bacteria > Bacteroidota > Bacteroidia > Bacteroidales > Rikenellaceae > Alistipes > Alistipes equi. The sequence continues at coordinate 14,366 of JAGHTK010000010.1, read as the reverse complement.
TTTTGAAGATTTTTCTATCCACTTCACTCAGCATGACAGTTGTATGTACTTGGCAACCATTTAGTTTTGGCAGCTGATCGATGGCCATTCGACAGTTCTTGTCATTAAGACTGAGCATTGCTATGGCCACCAGAACCTCATCCGTATGAAGTCTGGGATTGTGTCCGTGCAGATGCTGTACCTTCATCTCTTGAATTGGCTCAATCATTTCGGCAGGAATCAGTTTTATACTATGGTCTATTCCTGCCAGGTATTTTGTTGCATTAAGTAAAAGAGCTGCGCTCGGTCCAAGTAAGGTGCTTGTTGCTGCCGTTATGATTGTCCCGTCTGAAAGTTCTATAGCCGAGGCATCAACACCATTTTCCTCTCTGCGATTTTTTGCCATAGTGGTTACCCGCCTGTCGGCTGTCGAAATCTTAGCTTGTTGCATTAGACGTGCAATCTTTGCAACTTCATGGTCGTTGCATCCTCCTTCGGCCATTGTGCATAGCGCTGTGTAATAACGGCGAATTATTTCCTGCTTTGCAGCATTTGAGCATACTTCATCATCGGTGATACACGAGGCAATCATATTTACACCCATATCTGTGGGCGATTTGTAAGGATTCTCTCCGTATATGCCTTCAAAGATGTCGTTTAGAACGGGAAATATCTCAATGTCTCTATTGTAGTTGACTGTGCTTGTTCCGTATGCTTCTAGATGGTAAGGATCAATCATATTCATGTCATCCAAATCGGCCGTTGCCGCTTCGTATGCCATATTTAGAGGATGCTTGATGGAAAGGTTCCATATGGGAAACGTCTCGAACTTTGCATATCCGGCCCTTACTCCACGTTTGGATTCCTGGTAAAGTTGGCTTAAGCACACGGCCATTTTGCCACTTCCGGGACCTGGAGCTGTAACGATAACGAGTGGACGTGTAGTCTCAACGAAATCGTTGCGTCCAAATCCATCTTCCGAATCGATGAGTGCAACATTGTTCGGGTATCCCTCGATGGTATTGTGATAGTATGCCTTTATACCAAGATTTTCCAGTTTTTGATGAAATGTTTTGGCACTTTGCTGGCCGTTGTAGTGCGTGATAACAACGGATGAAACCATAAGACCACGCGAGGTGAATTCTTCACGAAGTCTAAGAACATCCATATCGTAGGTAATACCAAGGTCGGCTCGCACTTTGTTCTTTTCAATGTCAACCGCTGAAATAACAATCACGATTTCGGCGCAGTCAGAAAGCTGCATAAGCATCTTTAACTTCGAGTCGGGTTCAAAACCAGGTAGTACTCGCGCTGCATGGAAATCATCGAAAAGCTTTCCTCCGAATTCCAGATAGAGTTTATTTCCAAATTGGGATATGCGTTCCTTGATACGTTCTGATTGTATTTTCAGATATAGTTCGTTATTGAATCCGGTTTTCATGGGTTGTCATTTATAACGCAAAGATACCCCGCTTTTAATTTTCGGGGTATCTTCTAAATTTCTCTTACAAACATTTTGTTTACAAAACTTGCTACCATGCCACTTTTTGGATACACTGCCTTCCGAATCTATCGGTGTATCTTACTTCGCCATCTTTGATATTATCTGGTGGCAGAATGCCAAAGAGGTGGGTACACTGGGTGTTCTTTGGAACTTCCTTTCTAAAACCTACGATTCCCTGCTTTTCCCACTGTGGGTACATCTCGGCATAAAGAGGTTCCATAGTTGCCTGCTTGCCTGAAAGGATTCTTTCCATTTTGCCTATGAGTTTGCCATTAGACCATAATTCCGGTTTTGGGCACTTCGAGTCCCAAAGGTATACATTACAATAAAGATGCTTGTCTGCTTCACCATTGCTATCTTTGAAGCGACTCGGCAGGTGGATATTCATATCATCAGGGTAGCGCTTGTCGAATGAGCGGAAACGCCATGTGAGCTGGCGACCATTTACCTCGACCTCAACCAGACCTCTTGGAACGCCATCCTGATTGATTTCACTGCTGCAACACCATCCTCCACCGCAACGGCCTACGGTATGGCTTTCAAGCGAGCGCACGCCTCGTGCACGTTTATCAATGGATTCCTGACTATAAGGATAGTTCGTATAATCATGTGTATGTCCATACCAGAAATGGACATCGCGACCTTCGAGTGCCTCGAAAAGTTCTTTTTCGCCCACTTCAATCTTGTAGAAAATGCCATTATAAGATCTTGTTAGCGGGCAGTGCATACTAATCATCAGAGGAGTGTCCTTGGGAACGTACTTCAGATCTTCCTGCAAAAAGCGGCATGCTTCTTTGTTTAGACCCCTTGCAAAACGCTTGCCTGTTGGAGATTCTCCCCACGCACAGTCATCCAAAAAGATGTAGTGTATCTGACCGATGTTTACGGCGTAGTTGTATGGGCCAAAGTGCTTAGCATAAGGTGCTATAGCCTCATGATATACCTTTGAGTCTTGAATATGGTCGTGATTTCCAGGAAGGTAGAAGCTCTGTCCACCACAATTTGCCATCAACTCGAAGAAGAATTCAGCCTTTCCTGGAACATGAATCTCGTTTGTGACCATATCTCCCAAAAATGTTTGGTAGACTGGAAGAGTTTGTGAATCGTTGATTTTTCTAAGATTCTCTGAGACATATTTGCATGCTTCAATGGAATGAGGTCTTTGTGACATTGCCTGAGGGTCTCCCATATAGTTCATTATGTAATGGTCACACTTTGTATCACGTTTTTTTAGTGTGAAGTTACATTCATTCTTTTTCTTAGAGGTATCAACGTGTATATATCCACTAAATACGCCGTTCTTGTTTACGGGTACTTCATAGTTAGAAGGCGTGATAACAAATACGTTGAATACTGTTTCAGAATCAGATTTTATTAGGTATTCTCCCTTTTGGTTTGTTACAACGCATGTTTGTCCATCGCTTACGACAACTCCGGGGATTCCTTTATTGGAAGAAGAGTCCTTTACTTGGCCATGGATGGAAAGAGTGAAGGCCTGAACGGATGCTGTAAGAAAGATTGCAATCAGTCCCAGAATGGCAGTTTTAATTATATTTTTCATTTTTTAGGTTGTTTTTCTATTCAAAGATAGCTTTTTTTGTGTAGCAATACGGCATAATTTATGAAAACAATTTCTCTGGCTGCTGGTTCGATGAGTGCAACGCTATGCGTTCCTAGTCTATCTGAGGGTATTTATCGTGGTACACGCTTTGATCATTCTGGTATATTTCAAAGCGTTGATTTTGAAGGACATTCATATGTTTCGCCATGGTACGATAGTTATGATGCTTACTGCCACGATGCTGTATGTGGCCCATCGGAAGAGTTTTCTCAGATTGGTTACGATTGCAAAGAAAAAGACTCCACTTTTTTGAAAATTGGTGTTGGTGTGTTGCGCTCGATAGCTAAGGAGTATGATCGTTTTCATCTTTACGATGTAATAGATTTTGGAAAGCGTTCACTTACTATAAAGCGTGACGAGGCTCTTTTTGGGCAGGAACTTTCTTTTGAAGACTATTCATATTGCTACTTTAAGAAAATCTCCATTTTTGAAAATGGAACATTTACAATTGAACACACTTTGAAAAATACGGGTTCCAAAGTACTCAGCTTTGATTTTTACAATCACAATTTTTTCGTGCTGGATGGCGCTCAAACAGGTGTTGCAACCCGTTTTTCATTCCCATTCACTACTTTTGGCACCTGGCGCACGTTGTATGACTCTGTTCATCTAACGGACAACGGCATAGAATTTCTTCGTGATCTTCAAAAGGGAGAAACTGTATTTATGGGCGATTTACGAGCACGTGAAGAGTTGGATGGTTATTCATTTCGACTAGAAAATTTACAACGGAAACTTTCCGTTGAAGTATCTTCCCAATCCAAGATGGATTTTGCAGTGTTCTGGTCAAATTATCGTGTTTCGTGCCTTGAACCATACACTCATTTTGATATAGTCCCTCGAAGTAGTGCATCATGGACGATTCTTTATAGGTTAGGCCTCCACCACTAACTTAGAAGGATTTCGAGTCGTACTTTTAAGATTTGGAGTATAGTTGTACTAACCAATCAGTAACTAACAGCTTTCTGGAGGGGATAAAATTGAGCTATAGCTCGACATTTTTGAGTTATAGCCCAGTGCAGTATTAATATTCGACTTCTTATTTCAAGACAAGCCATTTGCCGCCTTTCTTTCCATCTTTTCTTTCTATTTAACCGGAAGCTTTCATATTGCGAATAGCTTTTCGACGCCACTTAGAGATATTCCAATAGCCTCTGCCATATCAGCAAGGCTGATAGAAGGCTCTTCTCTCATAAGGCCTCTGATTTTATCCTTACTTTTTACCGAACTTTTTACCGAACTTTTCGATTGGTTCGGTAATGGAGATTTCAAGTCAAATGATACGGTCGTAGCGGTAAAGTCTCTTTCAATGTCCATCTTTCTGCCGTTGACGAACTCTATCCTGTTTGTATAAACGTGGATGCAGAATCTTAATGGATTGAATTGGTCGGCGTGCATAAGGAAGTTCGCAAAGGCTTCGCGAAGAATCACATACTGACTGGTGTTGCCAACGTTTCATCCTTCAGTATCCATTTTGAAAGAAACATCCACGATAGTAAGAAGCCTTCTGCTGATTATCTGATAGACATTCCAGATATTTTCCTGTTTGGGAATCCTATATGTGAACCTCAGATCGGCATCCTGAATACTGCTGCATGGAATTTCAACACAGTCAACACAGAATGTCGGAATGTGTGCTGTAATATAAGTTGCAAAAAATGTTCGGTGAGTATTGTCTACCATAACATAATTGTCTACATTTGCATTATATTTTATACCACACTACACCACACTTTAATAAAAGCGTCAGACATATGAAAAATTTCTTTTTTGCAATTCTGTGGGTACTTATGCCTATGTTTGTCTTTGCGGCAGGAAATGATGAGTTTTCACTAAAGAACGACAAAATTTCGGTTACGGTTTCTAAGGATGGATACCTTACATCACTGCGCTGCCTTAAAACAGATACCCAATACGCATCTGGAGGTTATCTATGGAGAATGTATTATGATGCTCCCTATCAAAAAGAGATTGAGATAACTGCTGAGCAACAAGACAACGTGTTGGTAAGCCAGAGTGAGAATCGAATAACCATTGTATATGACGGGTTAAAGGCTGAAGGTCGTCAACTTTCAGTGAAACTCTATCTCACTCTTGTTTTGGAGCAGGACAAGGTACGTTTTTCCTCCAAGGTGGAGAATGGCGAAGCGCACACCATTATTCGCGAAATGCATTATCCACTTCTGAGAAATGTCAGAATGGATGATAAATATTCACTATTTACATCCGAGGCCGGAGGAAAGCTTTATAAAGACCCTATTTCTTCAATCATCTCCAGAAGTATGGCATCTCCTTATAAGACACCGGCACAATATTTTCGACAGATGGATATAAAGTACGGAAATTTGGTTTCGATGAATTGCTTTGCTCTCATCGGGGAAAAAGGAGGAGTCTATTTTGGAAGTCATGACACCAAATTTCAGGATACATGGCACGGCTTGAGGGTTTATCCCGACCAAAACGGCATATTCAATCGTCTCGAACTTGGTTTTTATAAGTATCCTCACTGTTTTTGCGGTGAGAAGTGGGAGTGTGATGCGAATGTCATCGCTCCTTATGCAGGTTCCTGGCACGCAGCTGCCGATATCTATAAGCAGTGGGCAATGACTTGGTGGAATCAAAGACCAATTCCTAATTGGGTTAAACATTTGACCGGATGGCAAAGGGTGATTTTCAAGCACCAGTATGGAGAGTACCTGTTTAAGTATTCAGATTTGAATGGACGTATCCGCCAGGTTGGTGATGATGTGGGATGTAATTCGGTGTTCACGTTTGGATGGTGGGAAGAAGGTATGGACCATGGCAATCCAGACTATTCGGAGGATAGATCCCAGGGTGGAGATCGTGCCTGGGCGAAGGCCATAAAGGACTATCAGGATGATAATCATCATATAATACTTTATTACAATGGTAAACTTATAGACCGCGAAAGCCGCTTTTATAAAAAGGGGTATGGTCATAAGGTTTGTCGTCATGACAACACCGGCTCTGAGTTGCATGAGCACTACAAGTTTACCGGCATGGGAACCTGGCTTGGTGAGTATGATGCAAGGACGTTTGCCGTAGCGAATATGATGAATCCAAAATGGAATGAGGTTCTTTCCTCACTGCAGGACAGGGCCTATAAGCTTGGAGCTCATGCCGTATTCTTCGATCAACTTGGCTATATCGAAAAACAGAGTACAAATTGGACTTTGCGTGGGGAATATCCTGTTCCGTGCACCTCAAACATATATGATCGTGGCGAAGTACTCAAACTTCTTCGTGCAAGATATGCTGAGAAGGATAAGAACTTTGCTCTTGGCGCGGAAGGACTAACGGACTATTTGGCACAATTCTGTGATTTTATGCATATGTATCCGCTGAATTCGACGCGTGAACACTTCTTGGATTTCTTTAGATATGTTTTTCCAACGGTTATCTTTTCGGATCGTGGTCTTCGCGATGATACGGACGTTGAACGTCGCGTTAATTTGAATCTTTACAATGGTCAGATTAACGATATAGAAATATATCGCTGTAGAGACCTTATAGATCGCACTCCAAAATACCAGGCATATCTGCGCAAGGCCAATGCCATAAAGACAAAGTACGCCAATCTTCTTCTTGCAGGTACGTACAATGACTCTTTTGGGTTTAAGCTTTGCAGTTCAACGCTTTCAGCCCACTCGTTCATTTGTGGCAACAGGATGGCTATTGTTATTACAAATTTTGAAAATGGTATAGATAAGGGTACGCTTGATGTACCTGGATACACCTTTGTAGAATATTCAGCACTTGGTACTCCGGTTGTGGGTGCCGGTGGCCAGAACGTTGCACTTGCTACGAACGATCTGGTGGTTATGATCTTTGAAAAACGTTAGAAGGTATTTCTGCGAGTCATTTTAAACGGACAGTGTTTCTTCCACATTCGTTTTTGGATAATCATTCGTGCGGCTTCACGACCCATTTCTTCGAACGCTGTTGAAATGGTCGTCAGTCCATCCAGAACTACTTCATCAATTGCGGTTTCGTTGTAAGAAATTATGCTGAAATCGTGACCAGCCTTGAGATTTTGAGCGGCAGCCTTTCTGATAAGGTCAATTAGACCAAAATCAAGCTGACTGTTCAATAGCAAAAAAACGCTTCCCTTCTCGATTATGTCGGGGGATGTTTGCATGAATTCAACTTCGATGGAGTTATCCTGGCAGAATGAGCGGACATTCTGGGCAATGATATGACCATAAAGCGAGGCCTTAAAAATAATCACGTTGAGCTTTGCTATGGTTCGAAGTTTCTCCAGTCCTTGGCTTAGTCCTGTATATGCGTCGTTGGCGAAGTCCTGATATACAGCACCGTAATTGCCTTGCAGTTCGGGGATATATCTGTCGACAAGGATGAGCTTGTGGTTTGGAATACGACCGAGATTCTTAACGGCACGGCGTTGGATGTCTTCTTCAAGTGGGAAGTGTGGCGAAATGATATAATAGTCATGTCGACCCAGATTCTCATTGATGTAGTATTCAAAAAGGTCGATGTTCTGGTTAAAGAAACAACAATGACTGTCGGCCATATCGCCTAGTTCGCTTATGACTCCGTTAATGGTCATCTGTTTATACGAACTGAGTTTGTCCAAAAGAATGAGTACTGAGAGTTTTCTTTTAGAACTTCTTTCTCGAACGTAGAAACCTTTGCCTTGTTTGGGTTCGATAAAGCCTTTTTCGCGCAGAATGCCGTATGACTTTTTGACAGTCTCTTTTGATATAGAGAGCCTAAAAGCAAGTTCATTCATTGAAGGAATGATTTCTCCGTCGTGCAATTCTCCACGGATAATGGCCCCTTCAAAGTAGTTGATAAGTTGTTTGTAGGTAGGCACGTGGCTCTCTGGATCAACTATTATTTCGTTTTTCATTGTGACCTATTTAAACTTTGGTGTGGTGTAATAAGCTTTGGTGTGGTACAAAATTATTCAAATAAATTATATGAAAGCCGTAAAAGAAAAAAAATGGGTAAAGTGGGAGGTCTTACTTCTTTTGTGGATGGCCTATCTTCTTAACCAGGCGGATCGTCAGGTGTTCAACACCGTTCTTCCGGCCATAAAGGCTTCTTTGAATCTAACGGATACATCCGTAGGACTCATTGCAACCGTCTTCAATCTATTCTATGCCTGTTTGGTACCTGTTGGTGGATTCGTTGGAGATCGTTACAGCCGCAAATGGGTGACAACTCTTAGCATACTTTTCTGGAGTGTTGCAACGATGTTTACGGGTCTGGCGAACGGAATGTTCCTTCTTATTGTGATGCGAAGTATGGCTACCGGTGGCGGAGAGGCAATGTTCGGCCCAGCGAACTACTCTTTGCTCGGTCAATATCATACCGACACCAGAGCAAGGGCTATGTCAATACACCAGACTGCTTATTATGTAGGTGTTATAATGGCAGGATGGCTTGCAGGCCTTATAGCTGATAGAATGGGATGGCGTTCGTCATTTCTCATATTCGGTGTTGTGGGCGTGATATGGGCCGTAATTATGATGTTCCGTTTGAAGGACAAACCTTTGACAACGGAGGAGAAAAATGCACTGATGGCGAAAAAACCGGGGATAATGGATGGCTTCAAGGTGGTCTTTACAACACCAACTGCATTGATGCTTACAATAGGTTTCAGTGGCCTAATATTTGTTATAACTGGTTTTATGACGTGGATACCAGCATATCTTCAGGAAGAACTGCACCAGACACAGGAAGCTGCCGGCTTTAACTCTATGTTCTACACATACGTTGCTGCATTCGTGGGAGTGCTCATTGCGGGTTCTCTTTCTGATTGTTTTGGTTCCGTAAAGCACAAGATTAGAATGGATTTGCAGGGATGGGGTCTTATAATAGGTGCACTATTCCTCTTCTTTATGGGAGGCAGTCAACTTTACATACTTTATGCATGTTTTGCAGGATGGGGTTTCTTCCGTGCTTTCTTTGATGCTAATACGTATGCCGTACTCTACGATGTGACTCCTGCACGTTTGCACGCATCCTGCTCTTCGGCTATGATTATGACAGGTTTTGCAGTGGGATCTTTTGCTCCGATTGTGCTTGGCGTAATCAAACAGAGTGTTGGAACTTTGGAGGCAACCTTCCCGATTCTGGGAATTATCTGGGTTGTATGTGGCGTAATGATGTTAATAGTAAGCCACATCTACTATCAGAGGGACTACCTCAAAATGCTTGAAGGTTAAAAACACAATAATAAAATTTAAGAACAGAATATGGAAAAGCAGTTGAAACTAAGAAAACCAAAGGCTGGTCTGCTTTTGGTAGCCTCTCCGCGTTTTAAGAATCTTTCGGGTCCGAAACGTGGCTCTTATGGTGAGATTAAGCAGAAGGTGGCCCAGGGCATAATATCATCTTTGGATTTTCTCGATGTCGTTTATCCAGGCATTGTATACGAAAGAGAAGATGTAAAAAATGCAATGACACTCTTCTACAATTCAAACGTGGATTTTATTACTGTCGAATTTCTTTCCTGGTCCGAGGACTTCGCATGGATACGATTCTTGCGTGATATGCCGGAGATTCCGATTCTCTTTACGAATGTCGCAAAGGACAAGATGGCTTTTGAAACGACACTTGATGAGGATGACTTTGTCGAGTATCTATGCTCAGGTACACTTGTTGGTTCTTTGGAAGCATCGGGTTCTGTAAAGCGTGTGCCTCGAAAAAATGTCAAGGTTGTAATGGGCACAAGAGAAGAAATCAACGAGCAGATACGTTCTTTTTCAAGGGCTGCAATGGCTCGTGCCATCTTGCGACAATCAAACGTAGGTCTTATGGCCAATATGAATGAAGCAATGTGGTCAACGTATATGGATAACTACGATCTCTTTACGAAGATTGGTCCAGAGGTACATTATCTACCATACTCTGATTACAAGGATATAATTGATGCTTTGGACAATGACGAGATTAAGCAGTATGCTGACGAACTTCTTGGAAAGTACAGAATGATGGAGGATGTCGAGTATGATAAGTTCATCGGTTGCGTGAAAGCTTCTTTGGCTCTTAAGAACATGGCCCGAGACAATGATATTGATGTTATGGTATACAATGACATAGATCAGGCTACGTTTAAGGTTTCGGGATGTCGTGCTGGATTCTATCACACTTGGTTCAATGATACGATGTCGGTGCTTGTACCGGAGGCAGATATGGGAGCAGGTATAATAACATATGCCCTGAAGATTATTTCTAATGGTTATGTGAATTTCTTGGAGCCTTTCCACATTGAGGATGCCTATGGAACTTTTGCCGGAGGTCATGCCGGTCCGAATGACCATAACGATCCAAAGTGGCAGGACAATGTCCTAATTGCGCGTGATGTTCGTTTTGCAAAGACAAAATGGAAGTATGCCGGAGCACCATTTGCATGGTATCGTATAAGTCCTGGAGAGAAGACCATTGCACAACTTGTAGAGCAGGATGGCCGTTATAAACTCGTATGTTTCAAAGCGGAGTCTTTACCAGGGAAACATCTGTTGGCTACCTATACGCACAGCATTTTCCGCCCGGAGGTTCCTGTAAAGCAACTTTTCGAGCAGATAATTCGTATAGGCACGACGCAGCATTTTGCAATTGTAGATGGTGATTGGATAAAGGAGCTTTCTATATTTGCAGAGATTATGGGATTTGAGTTTTACAATATAAAATAGTCAAAGAAATGAGTTTTATGTATAATCCGTTTCCGTACGATGACCCTAAGCCAGTCAATCGTCCAAAACTCAAGGAGGAAACGCAGAAGGCTGTTATTGCCGGAGGAACACCAAACGTTGCTAAAGAATTTGTTTCCATTTGCAGGCAAAGACTTTCAAGCGGCTCGTTGGTCGTATGCTTCGATGGATACACCACGGCATCTTGGTCCCTTTTTATAAATCTTCTTTTTAGAGAGTGTAAAGCATCCAATATAGAATTAGAGGTTGTTGATTTTAATTCGGAAACCTTCAAATCTGGTGAGCAGATTGATGCTATGATCGACCCTCTTTTAGAATGGGATACGAAAAAAGACCCTACGCTTTTGTTTGGAAGAATATATAAAGGTGGATATAAAGGTCTTCTTGATGAATCGAAGTCGAAGGCTTTTTGTGAGAAGATTGAAAAGCTACGCGAAAGAAAAAATTGTATTGTGGCTGTATGCGGTTACGGCTCGCTTATACCTGAGTTTCGTTCTTTATATGATATTAAATGCTTCTTTGATGTGACTCCAAAGGAATCCATCCTGCGCATTCGTCGTGGAGAGTACAAAAACTTGGGCAAGGACTCCGCAGATTTGATAAACCGAACAATTCGTCGCTGCTATTACTGCGATTTCGAGATTTCTGTGCAGAACAGAAAGGAACTTTTGCATAATGATGTTATCGATTATTATTTCGCATCCAACGATCCGCACAATATACAGATGGTGCCACGCGAAGCACTAAATGACATATTCTCTCAGCTTGTAAACTACCCATTTAGATGTAAGCCTGTATATCTGGAGGGTGTATGGGGCGGAACCTATATGATGAAGCTTAGAAATCTTCCAAAGACGATGAGAAACTGTGCATGGGTCTTCGATTTCATTCCAATGGAGGTAAGTGTTGTTGTAGAAGTTGGAAACGAAAAGATTGATTTTAACTACTGTACGTTCGTGCACAAGATGGGTGTCAGATTGATGGGTGAGACGTGTGTGAAAAAATACGACGGGTACTTCCCTATAAGATTCAACTACGACGACTCGTATCATTCGACCGGTAATATGTCCATACAATGCCATTCCGGTGCTAAATACAATAAGGAAGCATATGACGAGTTTGGTCGTCAGGACGAAAGCTATTATGTTGTCGCTACGGGGCATGATGCAAAGACTTTCATCGGTTTTAGAGACGATGCCGATATAGATCAGTTTTGTCGTGATATTGAAGCTGCCGACACGGAGCATAAACCTGTCGACTATATGAAATATGTAAGTTATGAAGAATCGAAGCCAGGCTTGCAGGTAATGATTCCTGCCGGAACGGTACACTCTTCCGGAAGAAACCAGGTTGTCCTTGAAATCGGTTCACTTACCATTGGTTCGTACACCTATAAGATGTATGATTATCTGCGTTTGGATTTTGATGGAAAGCAGCGCCCAATCCACACCTATCTTGGAGAGAAGACAATTGTCAGGGATCGTCGCACGAGCTGGGTCCGTGGCAATATCGTTCAAAAGCCTCGTCTTCTAACGGAAGGTGATGGTTGGCAAGAGTATGTACTTGGCCAGTGCGATTTGCTCTATTTTACATTGCGTCGTTTGGAATTTGAAAAAAGTTGTGAGCAAGATACCAATGGCATCTTCCATGTGCTTTCTTTGGTGGATGGTGAAAAGGTGCGTATCCGTAGTGTAGAGCATCCAGAGCGTTACTATGATGCTGATTTTCTGGATATTGTTGTAGTTCCGGCATCGATGGGCAAGTATGTAATCGAGAATCTTGGCCGTGAACCTATAAGAATACACAAAACCATGCTTAAGGACGGCTTTCAGAATGATAAGGACTAATTCTTCTGCTTTGCTTTTGGATGTCGGAGGAACATTCATAAAGGCATGTTTTTTGCCTTCTCTCTCTTCGTTTGAAAAAGGTGTCGTGTCGGAGTTTTCGGTAAACTCCGACGGCACCTCAAAGGAAATCCTCGCTTCATTCTCTAATCTTCAGAAGTGGGCTGAGCAACTTGCGGTAGATGCCAATCGCCCCATCGGCTACGTTGCTGTTGCAATACCCGGTCCGTTTGACTACAAACAAGGCGTATTTTTAATGCAACACAAGTTCAAATCTGTGTACGGACAAAATTTCAGGGACTTACTACATTTTGATACGGAAGATGTTGTGTACTACTATATACATGATGTGAACTGTATGCTTTTGGGAGAAATGTCTTCCTTGGAGATGAACGCCTACAGAAATATTGCTCTTGTGACACTTGGTACGGGACTTGGATTTTCTATGAGCCTTGATGGAGAGATTCTGCTTAGTGATAAAGGCTCTCCGCGCCGTTCGATATACAATATGCCTTGCCTGGAGGGTGGTGTTTTGGAGGATTACGTATCAAAAAGGGGGTTTCTCTCATGCTATATGAAGCTTACAGGAGAAAGCAATCCTTCGCTTACGGTTAAGGATATTGCGCAAAAAGCCACTATGGGAGATAATCTCGCAATACGCACGTTTGAGGAGGTTGCGCATACACTATGCTCTTATCTTAGAGATTTGCTGGAGGAATACGAAATCGAGGCGCTTCTTTTTGGAGGACAAATTTCTCGCAGTTTCTTTTTGATGGAATCGGCCATTCGCAAAGATCTTCTTCGGGTTGGACCTCTTAGAAAAATCTCTGCTGTTTCTGATATATCAAATGCTACTTTTCGCGGATTAGAGTCTTTGTTGATTGAATCTCGATAGCCTATTTGAAATATTTGTGTTGGAAAATTATCATATAGGTAATGGCAACGCAGATATATGAATCGGCCAAATTGAAGATTGCACCGAAGAAATAGCCGTCATAGTCGAACAAAAAGTCCAGAAAGGCAGGATGCCCAATCCATCTAAATAACGGGAAGTAGAACATATCAACAACTTTTCCGAACATGAACGATGAGTAATGGCCTCCAATATGGGCTACGGTTTGTGCTGTCGATTGACTGAATATCATGCCGTAGAAGGCGCTATCTATAATGTTTCCTATTGCTCCTGCAATGATCATTCCAAAAGCAATAATGACACCTGCAGGGGCTTTCTTTTTGCACAGACGGAAAAGATAGTATATAAGGACGGATACAAGTCCTATGCGAAATAGGCTCAAGCAAAGTTTGCCCCAGTCAATCGTGCCATGACTGAGAAATTGCATGCCAAATGCTGCACCATTATTTTCTACGAATTTTAGTTGGAACCAAGAATCAAACACGGTGATTGACTCATAGAGGTGCATATGCGTTTTTACCCATATCTTCAGAATTTGATCCAGAATAATCAGAATGAGTATGATGATGGTTATGTGTTTTACTTTCACTTTATAAAATTTTGTTGCGACAAAGTTAACAAATTTCACTTGCTTTCTTTTCTAAGCTACACGTTAGTGCAAGAATTTTGAGTTCTGACAAAAATTTTTTTGAGATTTTTTTTGAGGTTGTTTTTTGCGAAATGCGCCATTAGAAGCCATATGTGGACATTTTTGCCCTGAAAAAGTCGATTATTTGCTATATTATATATAGGTATTCAAATATCT
>JAGHTK010000160.1 GCA_018065435.1 Candidatus Alistipes equi | reverse complement strand
GACTGGTATAAATGTTCCCATAGTGTTGGTGTTTAAGTTCAGCTCAAAGGTATCTCTACCTGGGAACTTCAAAAACACCCCCTTCGCGGAGCCTCATACACAGGAATGGATAGCGAAAGTCGAAAATAGCCGGTGAAATAGTTTTGCAGATATCAGGCAGACTTTCGCTGATGCAGACATGCCAAAAAATCTGCATTATGTTTTCAATATACATGGTAACCATCATAGGCTGGTTGTAATCGTAAAATTCTTCAATCACACCCTCCTTGTTAGATGGATTGACACACATGTTGAATATGATAAAATTATAGGCGTTACAGGCTTATAACAAAGATAGAATCCAAAGAACAGTATGAATGGGCACTTGGCAGAATCAAGGCATAGATAAATGACGTTACCGGGGAGATGCCAAACAATGATTCCAAAAAGATTGAATATTGCCTTCTCTCCAATCTTGTTGCCGATTACTCTGATGAACTTTTCGATTTAGGGACTTCCACATTACAGGAAGTCTTAAAGAGCGTATGTTCGAAAAAGGCCTGTCTCAAAAAGATATCGCCGAAATATTGGGCACAAGCCAGTCAAGAATCAGTGAGCTCATTGCCGGAAAATTCAACTGAGTTTCATCTACTTTGACAATTTCAGTTAAAAATGCACATAAAAATGCATATATCCGTCAAAATACCACGTGATGCTGTAGTTTTCTAATTTAGGTTAAATACTTATATGTCTTATCCCTTAAGAATTGACTCAAGTTTACGGGTCTTATGGAAATTTACGTTTACAAGGCAGAAATTGAAACATCCCTAAATATTACAAATGGAAATTGTACAGCTGAAATGGTAGGAACGGTAAGTCCTCTGACCCAAAACAATGTAAATACATACACATCCAATTTTTCTGAAAGTATGGGAGTCAAGATTGCTCCCAGTGCCGGTGGCGGCAAAGGATCGACCACGAGCGGTAGCGTTACTCTTGGAGATCTTTTCAACTGGAACAAGTCATATAGTCACGGAAAGTCTGCTACACTAAATTTTTTTTACCGTTTTAGCATTTACCGATGCTTGCTTTCCCGTGGCCAAAGTCCAGTCTATGTTTCGAAGAATAGGCCTTCCATTAGTTGATCCCCAAGATAAAGCACTCTTTACCATTCCATCCAACTTTATCATACCTTTGAAAGCAAGTCTTGCCTATCGTGTGAGGAGCTTTCGTACTTTGGCGTTTATGAATGTTGATTGATGTTTTCAGTTGCAGCATAAGTTGATTTCGCTTCTTTTAATATGGGTCCCAAGAGCCCTGATTGGAGACAAGTTCTGAGAAGGTGCCTATATATTCTTCCTGGGCGAAAGCTTCCTATAGTTATTCGGGGCTTAGGCTAACCCGCTTCGCAGGTGGGAATAACGCCACCTTTTTTACGTAAGCGAAACTTGAATAAAGTAATTATAAAAAAACATTTAGACCTTGCTGGTAAGCAGTTTTACAATCCTATTGTCAGGATAGAACTCCTTAGCAAAAACACGAAGTGCAGTATATATCGGAATGGCAGCAAGCATACCAACAATGCCAAAAAGCGAACCTACGATTAAAATAACAAGAAACACCTCCAAAGGATGTGCATTTACCCTATCAGAATATAGCAAAGGCTGAATAACAAAGTCGTCAATACCCTTTACTGCAAGAATTACACTTATAGTGATAACGATTGTATGAAATGCCGAAAAGCCGTCTATAGGAGAAACAATACCTGTAAAAATAGCAAGCAACGAACCAATGAAAGGCCCCGCATATGGAATAATGTTCATAACTCCCATACATATCGCTATAAAGCAGGCATCCTGCACTGACATACCAACCAAAGTCAAAATAGCCGTAATAATGACTGAAATTATTATACTTTCAAACATTAGGCCAACAAAATACCTGTGTATAAGATTATCTGTCTTGCGAAGTGCCTCCTCGACCCGATTACGATCTGCATTCTTAAAACATGCGGAAAGCATATTTACTTTCAGTTCTGGTTCCTTTAGAAAGAAAAACGTGATAAAGGAAGATGAGAAGAACATAATAAGACCAGAAAGTGAAAAAGAAACGATGTTCGTCACGGCACTATCAAGCGTCTTGTAATCGATAAAGTTACTCCAGAAATTATTCATCCATTCGGAGTATGTAATTGGAATATTTGTCTGCATGAAATTGATGTCCACATCCTCCATAAACTCCTCAATAGGGCCATGGAAAGCATCCAACGCATGTTTTATATCTGCAGAACAAAACATCTGTATTTTGTGTATGAAAACAGGTATAATAAGAGAGGCAACCGTAAAAATAAAGATCCATATAAGTAGCAGAGTGAATGCAGAAGCTACCGTTGGACTGATCTTGAATTTTCCGATGTTTACATGACAAAACGTATCTGTCAAAGGCTTAAAGACAATCGAGAAGGCAATTGATATCAATATATAAAGCACCACAGAGCGGAAAATCCATAGCAAAGCCAAAACAATGGCAACAATAATAATCCTTGCTGCCACATTTAGAAATGACTGTGGTGTAACATGCATCTATTTTTCGCTATTATTTTCGATTTGCTTGTCTTTATGTCTTCTAAAAATTGATTTATCTATAGTAAGACGTCGTACTTCCCTTTTTGGTTCTTCAGTTGTTTCAACCCGGGCTGCATATTTATTACGTCTTCGAATGATATTTTCAAGATCCTTCTTTAATTTGATACGTGTCTGCAAAAGTCGTTTCTCAAGTTTTGTAGCAAAATTACGATGTAGCAAAATATCCATTGAAATCAAAGCTGTAGCACCATAGATAAAGACCTTAATCCAAAGTCTTGACACTTCTGGAACAACATCATTGAAAGAGGCACCCATGGTTTGTACTCTAATATATGCTGGGAGCGCATCTGAGGAAGGAAGTACCTGTCCAATCGTATATAACCAATGCGGGATGGTTTCCTTAGGAAGTGAACATCCAGATATAAGAATTGACGGAATGGAAATCCAAAGCAACCACATAAGCGAACTTTCTCGTTTCGAAAAGATTGTCGATATGGTTATGCCCATAAAAATACAAGAGAGAAGATACGGGATAATAACTGCTACACAGTCGGCCACATTACCATTTGTAGGATAGTTAAAAAGACGATAGTGTACACCAAAAATATAGGCAATGGTCGTTGCATAGATAAGAACATACGTAATTGCCTTACCCGCCACAACAGGAATAGAAGAAAGTCTGTCTCTTCCCTTTGGAATAATGGACCTATAGAGATTGTACTCGCGCCATGTTCCTCCAATCATACCAATTGCAATGAGTGCCGTCTGTTGAATTATGAGCAACATTATCGGAGGCATCACATATGTTCCATATCCAAGATACGGATTAAAGAGTGTATGCGATTGGTAAATAATCGGTTGCGTAACCGCTTTCGCTTGCGGAAGATTAACGCCCTTCTGCATTAGGCGTTGCAATTCGACAAAAGCACCAGCTTTCATTATGGTCGCCACCACGTCTTGAAAGACCTGACGATACATTAGAAAATAACTGGCATCGCAATATACGGAAACCGCACTTTGACGTCCGGACATAATCTGCTCCTCAAAATCCTTAGGAATATGCACGATACCATAAATTTCATGGGCATCGAACATGCGCTTTGCCTCTTCCATATCCAAGGGCCTGGCCGAAACATGTGTATTCGGTGCCCAGTCAAATGCCCTAGTAAGTTGAACGCTGGAGTGCGTATGACTTTCATCAACAACGGCAATATTAACATCGGTCAATACTTCCGGACGATATACCAAAGAATAGATAACAGAGTAGATTATCAGCGCAAATATCAAAATGAGCATCACTCCAGGATCAGAGAAAATGGAACGGTATTCATTTCTCATTACGGATTTCACCTCCGTAGCATATAGTTTGAAATACTCTATAAACTTGTTCATACGCCTAAATCTTACCCCAATAACGTTTATCCGTACAAACCTTTCTTAAGCGTCCCAACACGAATACTACAAGAAGTTGGAACAACAGAAGATATATTATCTCGTCGATGGAGTGACTAACAGAAACTCCCCTTATTGCCTGGTCGACAAAGATTTTCATAAAGTGAGTGAAAGGGAATATACACGACATCACCTGCATCGGGAAGTCCATTGCCATAATAGGGAAAGTTAGACCCGAGAAAGTAAATGCCAAAACTGAATATCCGCCTCCGACGGAAAGTGCTAGTCGCATGTTGCACGTCAAAGCAATCACAAATACTGCAATGGCCTGATAAGCAAGAATGAGCAATATAGTCGAAATGAAAAGAACGAAGATATTTCCGT
This sequence comes from Candidatus Alistipes equi, assembly GCA_018065435.1. GTDB lineage: Bacteria > Bacteroidota > Bacteroidia > Bacteroidales > Rikenellaceae > Alistipes > Alistipes equi. The sequence goes on along the minus strand of JAGHTK010000160.1, from coordinate 10,216 downwards.
TCATCGGTACTCCAATATTGACAAAAAGAATGAAATACATGATGACAGAAAGAATCGACATTATGAGCGTTATCATCAGAAGTTTTCCTGCCAAAGCCAAACGGCAACTACCCTTTGCTAGCGCAAGCCACTCTGGAGCAGTACCATACTTAAGTTCCGAGCCTATCGCAAAAATCGTCAGAATGACAGAGAACATAACCAGCATAAGTGGCATGAAGCATGGTGCTAGATAATATCCGTAGTTTATGTACGGATTAAATAGCACATGTTTCACGAAGCGAACAGGCATAGCTTGAGCCATGGCCTGCGCAGCTGTCAGCCCTTGCTTTTGAAGTATTTGCAACTGTATTCCAACCGAGAAGGACGTAACTACAGTTTGTATATCCTTTGATATAAGTCCGTTTGCTGATATGTTTGCACCTGAATTGTAAGTCTCAACATGAGCAGGCTTGTTACCCAAAATATTTTTCTGAAAACCGAGCGGAATCTGAACAATTGCATAAATCTTACCCTTATGCATAAGGTCTATTGCCTCGTTCATATCATAGACAAAATACCTACACTCTGGGGTTGGTGTCGAATCTATCATATCGACAAGCTTCATCGAAAGACCCGAGTGGTCTTCATCCAGAACGGCGATAGGCAAATCGGAAGGAACTCCCTTTGAAAGGATAACGGCAAAGAACAAAAAAGAAATAATCGGTAGCACTACAAGACAGCATGTATACCTCACACTGTGTACAATGCGACTATTCTCCCTTGAAAGGACCTTAAATACGATTCCTATTTTTTCTACAAGAGTCACTTTACTTCAGTTCTGTCCAGTTTATAACACCCGACATACCGGGACGAAGATCATTTATCGTTTCTACAGGAACGAGTTTAATGGCAAATGTACGTACGTCAAAACTTCCCTGAGTCTTTGTTGCATTATACGTAGCAAAATCAGCAAGTGAAGAAATGTAGCTGACCTTCATGTCAATTGTTCTATCCAATGCAGGAAAATAGGTCTTGATAACTTTGCCAATTGCAATCTTTGGAAGCATCGTCTCCTTTATGTTAATCATCAGCCATGAATCCTCTTGGTCAACGATTGTGATAACAGGATAACCAGCGCCTACCAGTTCACCTTCCTCACATATAACGCTCGAAATTTCACCCGTTGCCGGAGCATAAATAAAGCCATCACGGCGATATGACTGAACTTCGTCAACAGCGCCTTGAGCCTGGCGAACCTTGGCCTGAGCAGCTTCCTTATCCTCTTCGCGAGCGCCCTCCTTAGCCATTTCATACTGCGAACGTGCAGCGCTTTCAGTTGCGCACATTGCATTGTAGTTGGCTGTTGCCTCATCGAGTTTCTGCTGAGGAACGACGCCATCCTTGAAAAGGTTCTCTACCCTTTGCAAAGTTTTGTGAGCAAGTTCCTTGCCGGCCTGTGCCTTCTGCCACATATTCAATGCAGCTTCAATCTGTTGAGTACGTGCGCCGTTCTTTGCTTTGCTGTCCAAAGCCATTGCTGCTGAATGTAATGCTTCTACCTGTGCAAGTTTTGCATCCAGTTCAGGCGTAGCTATCGTGTAAAGGAGTTCTCCCTTTTCAACACGCTGGCCCTGTTCAACCTTAATACTTTCTATACGTCCTGGAATCTTTGAAGATGCCCTATACTGTTTACTTTCAACCGTTCCCTGAACTAGTTCCGGCCGTTTTTCAACAAAATATACAGCCGCCAAAATAATGGCAAAAACCGCGATTAGAATGGTTATTGAAATACCGAAAACGTTAATCTTTCTCATATCTGTTTTTCTATTTTTCTACTTGGAGAATGTAACAACAACGGCATCTGGTCTAGTGGAATATTTCACAAATTCCTGACTACTGCCTACTGTTTCAAGAAGTTTAGCTAAAGCCACGTCAAAGTTATATGCCGCTTGCATACGTTCGATGCGTGATTTGGCAAGATTCATTTCTGCATCCACAAGATCCGTTGCAGAACCTATACCCTCCTTGTATGCAGAATCCTTTGCATGTAGATAATCCTCGGCAAAGGCTACAGATGCATCAATGGAGCGTACCTGATTGCGATAGTTAACCATCTTTGAATAGAGGTTCTCTACAAGCACGCCAATATCTTTCTTGGCCTTTGTCTGCATATTTTCAACGCGATGTAAGGTATGTTTTGCTGCAGAGTACTTGAATTCTCTTGTAAGACCATCAAAAATCTTGAAATTGAATGCAACACCTACAGCCCAACGTGGAAGCATGTTTGTAAGTTGATAATTATAAAGGTTACCACCACCGACAGCCGCGATGTGAGGGAAGAAATCGGCACGGTGCAAATTGACATTTTGATGAGCTAACTGACGAGCGATGTCTACCTGCTCCAGTATATGATTTCCTGCCTGAGCTTGGTCCTTAAATGCGGCCAAAGACTCTAGATTATCAAGAATAAACATTTCACTGATAGGTAGTTTTGCTTTCTCAACACCAAGCGTACTGCATAGTGCTGTAGAAATAGTTTCCGCCTGCATCTGAGCATTCATTAACTCTCGCTGTGCCTCGGCATACTTGTATTCAACATACATACGTTCCGTACGAGAGACCATGCCATTCTTTTCAAGCGACTTTACATCGTTTAGATGCTTCTGCATTCCGTCAAGCACCTGTTTTCTCACATCAATTACATGTAGACACAGGGCATACCCATAATACCTCTCGATAAGTTCACAAATAATTGAAGCACGCTGGCGTTCAGCCTTCAGACCAACCTCATTTTCACGCAAGCGCGCAGCCTTGTTGGCTACAATGAGTTTTCCTCCAACAAAAATCGGGAGTTCCACATCGGCGCCTATATAAGCCGTACTCTGATCTTGAAGAGTAATTCCCCAACGAGGAGCAAATAAATCCGTCAGTCCCTTTTGAATCAATGGAAGGAATGGTTCGATTGCAGGTCCTATTTTCGGATCGGCCATCGCATGTTCCAAAATGGAATTAGCACCCTTTGCTACAACATCCTTTGCTTTGTTTAGATTGATATCCATGTCTCGCTCCATCCATAGATATCCGCCCTTGATATTAACTTTGGGCATAAAGAAACCTATGGTAGCCTGACGCTGACGCTTTGCTGCCATCTTTTCCTCCTCCAAAGCCTTAAGCGTTTCGTTTCCGTCCATCGTCAAACGAATGGCTTCATCAAGGGTCATAGTTTCCTGCGAAGTCTGCGCTTGTGACACTCCGGCGCATAAAAGAGCACCAGTAATAATAAGGTATATTTTTTTCATCTTGTACATCTTATTCTGCAAAAATATAAAAATTAGCATTCCGAATGCAAAATTATTACAGATACTTCAGGTTTGACTCCAAGTCTAAGGAAAAATCCGACACTACCATATCCATCATTTACATAAAGTTTATGTCCGTCGATATCATACAATCCACTCCAGTGCTTATAGAGCCACTGAGCTGGAGAAAACGTATAACCAAATAAAGAAAGTTTCATCTGCATGGCATGAACATGTCCCGAAAGAATTAAATCTCCATATCCTGCCTTTATAATCTGCCTAGACATCATTGGAAGGTGTGTAAGGGTGATATTAAACAGATTTTTAGGCACCTGACGATACATCGAATCTAACGAGTAGTCCTCTGGAATGTCATAAGGAACCTTCCTTGAATAAAGTTGCAACGAATATGCCGTACCGCTGAGCGATATTGAATCCGCACCACGTCTTAAATATATAGTGGAATCCAAAAGCATGGTCCAACCCATATTGCGCTGCTTAAAAAGAAGTGTATCAATAATCTTAGGCAACTCCTCTCCACCACGATATGAATATACACCTATGTCATGATTCCCTTGAACGGCAAACATACCATCCCTCCCACGAAGAAGTCGCAAAAGCTTCATTTGTTCATTGTTAAGTTCAATATGGTCTGACACAACAAGATCGCCCGTAAAAGCCACAGCATCCGGATGTTGTTCGAGGGCCACCGATAAAAGCCTTGAAAGTTCCGATTCAGGAAACATCATACCTCCTAGATGAATATCCGAAAGTTGGACGATGCGATACTCGTCAAAAGATTTTGGAATTTTACTAGAGCGTATGCAAATAGTCTTTACTTCAGGCTGGCGACGTGTTAAAAAGATGCCGTTAAGAAAAACAAGAAAACATGAAAAAGCCGCAAGATATGCTACAACTCGCCTAAAACGAGTTCCAAAAAATAGAATGCTAAAGATAAAATAAACGATTCTAGGACAGTTCAACGTTATATATGCCGTAATCACCCACATTACTATCCTTGTACGCATCACAGAGTCGGATGCAACAATAGATAAAAAGAAAAGCAAAAACAGAATGGCAGGCAAAAGATCTACTGCTATACACAACAGACACCATAGCAAAGGTTTTATGCCCCTTTGTTGCCTAACGACCTTTACCAGTATGCATACATCATAGATAAAGACTATGACAAACAATACTAAGAAAAAAATTCCAGCCAAATTCATGCCGATTTTTTTGCAAAGTAAAGAAAAAGAAAGAAATCGAACGTATAAGTAATAGCCAAATAAACGTAAATTTCCAGAAGGCCCTTAGAGCAATGCTCCAAATCATGCAAGCGCAACACGAAGTCCAACGATATTAACTTACATCCTTAAAAAAACCACGGAGAACAGACATAACGCCAACATTATATCGTAAAGTGGTAGTAATGTAATGATTCCGCTCGAAATTTGATGCCGATTGATAGTTATGCACCAAAAACATTATGTTTGCAAAGCATAATAATAAGTATGCCTTCATATGGAATTTGTAGATAGAACCATTGAGCAGGAAAAGTTATCAAAACTACTTTCAACAGAGCAACCCGGGTTCGCAATCATCAGGGGTCGCAGACGTGTCGGAAAGTCAACGTTAATAAAAAGGATATTGACAGAACAGGATATTTACTTCGAAGCAGACAAGACAGACGTTTCGACTCAGATGCACCGTGATTACGAACAAACCGCCAATTTGAACTCCTTAGAGATTAAAGTTAATGATTGTCTGCATTTAACCGAACTTCTATACATTCGATGCTTACACATATAGACAATATAAGGTAGCCACGTGAACGAATTCTATCAAACATTGTTGCCACGTACCTTCGCCTTGCACCTTGCGTACGCATCTTCTGCACGGCGTTCGAAGCACATTACGGAAGGGTATTTCCATAGGAAATGACTGACCAATGCCAGATGGTATTATCTTCTATAACATCTTAGATTAGCCTGTATTGCACCTGAATTCGTACTATATTTCCCATCGATTCATCGAAACTTAATTTTCATAGGCGAACTACTCAATATTCTTTAGCTTTTGAGTAGTTTACAAATTAAATTGCCCTGCTAAAGATGAAACACGCTTTGCAGCTTCCTTTATTGTTTTGTATGTTTGCATGGTAAAAATCACAAATCATGCTTTCAACTCTACGTTCATCATTTCTTGCCGGTGTGTGCATCGGTATAGCTGGTTTCTGCTATCTGGCAGAAAAAAGTGTAATAGGTGCCATACTATTTGCGTTCGGTCTTTTGGCTGTAGTTCATTACAAGTTAAAACTCTTTACAGGAACAGCCGGATTCTTCAAAAAAGGCGAATTCAAAAATCTTCTGCTAATTCTTGCAGGAAACATCATTGGATGCCTTTTCGTAGCCCTTATTGCCAGATGCTCCCCAATGCAACTTCAAACAGTTGCAAATGGAATTCTTGAAGGACGTCTTGCAACAGGTCCACTATGTGGCGGAGTTCTTGCAATAGGTTGTGGTTTTATTATGACAACCGCTGTACAGTTCGGAAGAGAAGGAAAATTTCTGCCATTACTTTTTGGTGTACCTGTCTTTATTGTATGCGGTTTTCCACACTGTATTGCAGATGCGTTCTACTATCTGACCGTTCCCGCATCCTATCTTGGTGAGCACATTTTAGAAACGCTTGTTTTCTACATCGCAATCGTTATAGGAAACTTCATTGGATGCAATCTTTTTCGTACGGTTTTTTCTGACTATGGTAAAAAATAGTTACTATCCTAAATTGGAAATTTAACATTTGCCACTTTATGTTATCTAATAAAGCGAGATTGAAAGCAAATGGAAATTAAGCCGCTGAATAGTTGTAGTCTCCTTTTTAGATTACGCGATGTCCAGACACGCAACGAGGCATTTGATGAGCTAGTGGAGCTCTATTCAGAACGCCTGTATTGGCATTTAAGAAGGTTTCTTGTCATTGACAAAGACACGGAAGATGCCCTTCAGGAGACATTCGTTACAGCCTTTCTATCGATTGAGTCATTCCGCAGTGATGCAACCATATCGTTAAGAAGTTGGATGTACAAAATTGCAACAACACAGGCCTTAAAAGTACTTAGAACCAAACGACGTGGCATTTTTATGACACTGGACGACTGCAGCAGAACTCTTCTATCGGATGTGGACACGCAATCCGATCCATCAGCAGATGAAATTGAGATAAAGTTGCAGAAAGCCGTGCTAAAGTTGCCAACAAAACAAAGAATTGCTTTCAACCTTAGATACTTTGATGCTTTGCCATTTGAGGAAATTTCAAAGATAACCGGAAGTTCCGTCGGCACGTTGAAGACCAATTACCATTACGCAGTTGAAAAAATAAAAAAAGAAGTTAGCATTGTAGAGATATGAAAAAAATTGGAATGCCATATGTGTTGAGCGAAGAAGACCTAGCTCGCATCAAAAGCGAATGTAAGGCCAGAATTAGACAGACAGAACAAGTGGATAGACCTGCTCTTAGACCTAGACGCCTGCTGATTGCAGTTTCGGCTGCTGCTGTCATAGTTCTTGGCATCTGTATTTTCAATCCTATCCAAAGGCAGACACCTTATGAAAAGTATATATCACAGGTCAATGAAGCTCCAAAGGAGTACATTGAGGATATGTGCGCTGATATGATTTATTATGATGATGAAGTAAATACCAAATACCTATGAGAAAAATTGTTTTGATTTTGGCCATCATTTTTTGGTGGTTCTCTGCTCAAGCACAAGAGCAGTCAAAAGTTGTTGACAAAGAACTGCTCCTGAAAACACGCATAGATATGCTAGTCAAGGAACTTGCAATTCCTGCAGAAAAAATTCAAGAGTTTGGGACAATTTACAAAGCTTACCGTAAAGACATTTCTAAAGTTGCCGTTCACAAGGAAGCAAAGCTTAGAAAAACTGAAATCACGAATGATAATGCCGCTAAAGTAATTACGGCAAGACTGATGAATACCATTGCTACCTCATCCGTCAAGCAAAAGTATATCAACGATTTTATTGCTGTAATAGAGCCTTTACAACTCGAAAAGCTCTACCGCATTGACGAACGTATTGCAAGGGATGCTAGAAAACTGCTACAAAGCAAATAAGCCTTTGTCTTAAGTATGATTTACAAACGGATATCTAAAGGTATCCGTTTTTTAGTGATTGACCCAAACTAAAGAATTCATATGATTATGTATGGATTGTCTTTTATGAGTCGAAAAATGGCGTCAATGCTTTTCCCTACTTTCGTCTAAATACTTCGCGAGTAGCCTCCATGCAATACCAGTTACGTGCATTTACGTTCTCTACACGTATCAGTTCACGATATAGGGTCCAAGGAAGCAATTGTGGACGCTATGAGTCCAAAATTTCTGGAAAACATATTGAAAACTTTACATATTTATGCAAAGAACTTGCATCAAATCCCTTACCATATTTCTTCGTAAGCATTTCTGCCACCCGACGAGATGATATACTTACCATACTCAGCTCGTTCATAATATCTAAGATGCTCACGTGCAATACGCCACCAATCTATCACAAACATCCTCAATGACAGATAGTGCAAGTATCACTACATATTCGATAGAGGGATAATATCTTTTGCATTGATTTTATACTCCATATTCTTCACCTATTGAATATCTTTTCAAAGTGGAATATTACTGCCACTATCGTGCAACCAGTGTTTTCAATATCATCAAGCCTTTCTTTGTGAGTTGACATATAGAGTGTTTGTCTGTCGCTGCATGAAACATACATGATTAGGTGGCTTAGTCATATCAGTACTTCAAATATGCTACTACAAAACGCGTACACTGATTTCTCTTCCGACTCCTCGGAATACTTTCACCAGCGTTGACAGCTGGATATCGGCCCTTCCCTTTTCCACGCGAGAGATAAAGCTTTTCCTTGTTCCTATTTTCTCTGCCAATTCCTCTTGTGTCAGACCGGCTTTCAAGCGTTCGTCCTTCAATTGCTCGCCAATGATGAATGCGTCGCATTCCATCTCGAATGTATCGCGTTTAGGCGTACCGACCTTACCAAAATCTTCTGCAATAAGGTCCTCAATAGGTGTGAGATTCAGTTTTTTGTTATTTTTCATTTTTCTGCTCCATTTTCAATTCAAAATATTTCTTCATCAAGGCTTCAGCTTTATCAAGAGCCTCTTTCGGGGTTTTCTGTGATTTCTTCTGTATGCCATTGAAAAGGATTATCAGTTTTCCCTCATCAAAGCAGCAGAAAACCCAGAATATGTTGCCTCCCTCTTCAACCCTTATTTCGTATAAGTCCTTGACCGATGTAATAGGTTTAAGAAATTTGGCCGGAACCATTTACACGGTCATTATCAACATAAAAACCTGATACATCTTCCTCAAGACGTCTTTTGATAAAGTCTTCTTAAATTCAATAAAATGATCCTCGATAACCTAGATAGTCCGTATGAATTCTCTTTTCATTGCTATAAAGTTAACTAATTAGTGAACAAATTCAAATATTTCTTCTGATTTTTCAACGAGAATACAAGTTTCAAATCGATATAGGCCAGAACGTCAGTAATTTTCTCTTTGGCAAGAGCACCATACTGACAGCCCATCTGATACCAGCTGCCGTTCAAATCAGGGACAGTCACCTCATCTACGTCATAAGAGTATGGCACCTTTTTCATCATTGTTGATAGTCTCGAAGTAATAATTGCCGAGTCTTCTTCAAATCCGTTATTGGTCACCTCTACTTTGTCTTGACTACTCTTTAGTAATTGTCGGTAAAATTCAGAATGTAAACGTATTTCTTATTCGCCGGATCAGTGTATTGTAGAACTTTTTGTTCTGGCAATCGAAAGCCTCCTCGTGAGGATGGTCGTTGCAATAGGTATGGCCCATATAGTTTTCTTCGAATCCTGCCAGTCACCTCCTCGATGAAATATTGAATGAAGTAGTATGCTGAGCCGACGTGATTGCACATATTGCCGGTAATGTATGTTATGTTTCCCGTAGCGTTCTCGAAAAAGGGTCTGCGCTCTTGTCAAGGCCATCTACGCGAATGGTTGCCCAAAACACGAAGTCCTCAAAACGTTCTGATTTTTGCCTACTGATAGGATACCATATCTAAAGGCTGATTTTGGCGATGGAGATCCGGCTCAGATTCCGGGTCGAGAATTGGCCAAAATTGAAAATCAAGATTCAAAGAAGAAATAAGATTTCAGCTATGGGAAAAAGAAACGAGGTGTCACTGTCAATTTCGGAGCAAACTACCGCAGATAAATCAGACGAAAACCGCCCTAAAAAGCATGTTCTTTGGCAAAAAACAGGGCGATATTTCGAACCAAACTACCGCACCTGTCTCTTAGGGTAAAAAAAGCGGCAAAAAGCAGGAGAAAAAGCACTTTATTTTGGACTAAACTACCGCATTATACCGTTCTGAGGACATTAGGACATGATTTTTGTGCATTTTTATAAGAATCGCCCGCATCGCGCGCCAGCATAGCTGGCACGCGATTCTTGCGGACTAAACTACCGCACCCAAGGAGTAACTTTAGCTATAAGAATTTGATTTTAAGTTATTTATCGTACATTGGTTGTGTGTTTAACCCAAAATACACAATACAATGTCTAATCAAAACATTAAAATGGCAAAATTAAAAGCTATCAGTACATCATTGTCTTCGGGCATTTCCTCTAGGTGTATTGCTAAAAATCTCCACCTGTACGGTTGAACACCATCAACTAATTCTTTGTTATCTCAAGCTCTTATAGCATTCACAATCACTTCCATATCTTTTATATTCAATTAGTTAGCCGAATATATTTCCACCTGTACGGTTGGAAATCATCAAAATTTGGGAGCCTGCTACAATAGCGGATTCTAAGTTTGATCTGAAAGTGTAGCAGCTCTAAATCATATCTTT
>JAGHTK010000071.1 GCA_018065435.1 Candidatus Alistipes equi | reverse complement strand
AATATTTATATTTTTTCAGTACTATGTTTTGCATATTACTATAAAACATCTATTTTTGTACTGAAATTAATTCTAAAACAAATGAAAGAAACCATTTCCGTTTCAATTGCATCCCAGCCTTTTATAATTGATCTGGATGCATACAACAGACTAAGATCATATCTGAATGGTATAAAAAGCAGAACAGATAGTGATACACTGGAAGATGTGGAAGACAGGATTGCACAGTTGTTTATTTCATACCAGCCCAACAGGATGATGGTAATAAACATCGTTCATGTCACAAAAGTTATAGAGACTATCGGCACTGAGGACGTTTTCGGACCAAGCCGCAGAGAGTCTTCAAATACGTATGAAAGCGCGTCCGAGAAAAAACCTTCCTCGAAAATAACACGTTCCAGAAGCGACCGTTACATTGCCGGAGTCTGCGGTGGTCTTGCCAAAAACATCGATGCAGATGCTTCACTCGTAAGAATTATTGCACTACTTCTCATTTTGTTCGGAGGTGCATCAATTCTGCTTTATTTGATTTTATGGATTGTCATTCCTTATGAAGATTGAGTGCCCATGAAAGACGAAAACATAAAGACGCAGATGCGTAAAGGCGTGATAGATTATTGTGTCATGTCCATTCTTAAAAACGGCGAAGCATATGCGCCGTCGATTATTAGCAAGCTTCAACAAGCCCAAATGATTGTTGTCGAAGGGACACTCTACCCTACGCTATCAAGGCTAAAGAATGCAGGATATCTAACGTATAGATGGGAAGAATCTACACAGGGTCCTCCAAGAAAATATTATTCCCTTACAAAAGAAGGAAAGGAATATCTGCGCATTTTGGATGATGCATGGGTAGAGATGGTTGAACAGATAAACGCTATTAGAAATTGCTAGACGCTATGAAAAAATTATTGATTCTTGCTAATGTGATATTTACAGTATTTGCAGGCGTAGCAAAAGATCGGGATATTGTTTCCGAAGCTCGCAAATCCAATATGGAATTTAAGAAAATAGATGTCTCAAGATGTGTTTGCGTAATTGTAGAAGAACGCAAGGAAGGGAACATCATTATTCGTGCTGAACACGCAGTGATGCCTCACGTAGAACTCGAAGTGAGAGATAGCACGTTATATGCAACCATCTCGAATTCCTATAAAATACAAAACAGATCACCCAAAGTTGAAATTCTAGTACCTTACAACGGCAAAATTAACGAAATCGAGTGCCGTGGTGCGGCTAGTGTCATCCTAAAGCCAATCATAAAACAAGAGTTATTCAAAGTAGATTGCTCAGGAGCATCTAACGTTGAATTTTCTTCAGAAAGCGTTACAACAAATGTAGGATGTCGCGGAGCCTCCTCGGTTATAGGCAACGCCACATCCCAGAAGTACAATGTAGCATGTAGCGGAGCATCTAGCGTAAAGTCTATAATAAAGTGTACACAGATGAGTTGTGAATGCATTGGAGCATCAAAACTTTACATAGAAGGCTCAGTCCAAAAGGCAGAATTGGAATGTAGTGGAGCTTCGAAAGCGAATATTGAAAAACTACAGTGCGAGAATTTGAAAGCAAACGTCACAAGAGGATCCCAAGCCTATATCACAGCAGCAAATTGCGATGTCACATGCAGCGGAGCTTCAAAAGCTAAAGCAAACTGTAGCACGCGTTTAGATGTGGAAGTAAGCGGAGCCTCAAATGTAACATACAGTGGAGAGTGTTACATAGGAAAACTTGAAAATCATTTCGGGACAATCAAAAAGAAACAGTGATGGAAAGTATCAAAAAATGCAGTATCGCCGGATACAGTTTTCGAATGACCGAGCAAGCATATCAAAGGATGAATTCCTACATACGCTCCCTGGAGAATGCTTATAGTCAAAACGATGCCAAAAATGAAATCATTGCAGACATCGAAGCCCGTATAGCTGAACTGATTCTTTCCGTAGTGGAAACGGTTGATGAAGTTGTAAAGCTTCCGCTTGTCGAAAATATCATAAAAAAGATGGGTGAAGCAGAGCAAATTGGGGAACAAACAAGTGAAAATGATGTACACTTGGATGCAGGAATCCAACGACGACTCTATAGAGATATGTCTCAAGGAAAAATAGGTGGCGTATGTGCAGGACTTGCCTGCTACTTCAAGACGGATGTGGCCATAATTCGCGTTGCCATATTCATTCCACTACTTTTGAGCATCATACTTGCAAAAATACCCCACATGGAGTTCGCAGGGAATCTCTTCATCAACATATGGTGGACATTAATCCTTGTATACATAATTCTCTGGTTTTCGATTCCCCGAGCACGAACAGCAAGACAAAAAATGGAACAAAACGGAGAGGATATAACGTCGCGCAAAATTGCAGAAAGGCAGCCAATTTCTCAAAACGATATGATTGAAAACAAGACTGCAAGCACTATCGGCAATATAATTCTTGCAATTCTTAAAATAATTCTGATTATTATGGCTTTACCTTTGTTCTGTGTAGTTATAGCCATTGTGGCATTTATCGTAGCAATACTCTTAGCTATTCCTTTGGAGATAGGTAATCTCTCCTCTATAGCTACCACGGATAACCTTAGTGCCTTGATAATAACTTCTCTATTAGTTCTTATTCCTATAGGGATTGTTTTATCTGTCTTTTTAAGACTGATTTTCTCATCAAAGCCAAACCGCAAAGCAATTTTTTGGGGAATAGCATTATGGGTAGCTTTACTTATTGCGGATATTATCATATTACTATACACTAATTCGTTTACAAATGGGCAGGATGAGGTAACTCGCATACTCAAAAAAGAGCCTATGGAGCAAATAGACTCTTTGGAATACGAGAAGCTCATTCGAGAGCCTGATGCAAAAAGCATAGACATATAATTTTACCAAAAGCATTTTTTCTTTTTGGGGATGTGAAAATTCTGATTTTACATCCCCTTTCTTCTTGATTTGTATTAACTTTGAAAGTTCAAAACATACATTCACTTAAATTACATGGCAACAATTTCTTCAATAGGTATTCTCACTTCAGGAGGAGACGCCCCCGGTATGAACGCAGCCATTCGTGCCATCACACGAGTAGCCAGATACAACGGAATAAAAGTTTATGGTATCTACCACGGATACAAGGGTCTAATTACAGATGAAATCGAGGAGTTTACCTCAAGTTCTGTTAGCAACATCATACAAAAAGGAGGAACCATCCTGCGCACGGCACGATGCCTTGAGTTCAAGCAAAAGGAAGGGCGCAATACAGCATACTCAAATCTCATCAAGCATCAGATTGATGCCTTGGTTGTAATCGGAGGCGATGGTACCATAACAGGAGCTAAAACATTTGCAGACGAATATGATGTGCCAATCATTGCACTTCCCGGAACGATTGACAACGATCTTTCGGGTACAGACCAGACAATAGGATACTCAACTGCACTTAGTACAATTGTTGATGCTGTCGACAAACTCAGAGATACCGCAACATCACATCACCGCCTATTCTTTGTTGAGGTAATGGGGCGCCGCGCTGGCTATCTTGCAATCAGTTCAGCTATTGCATCAGGAGCGGAAGATGCCATTATCAACGAAGTAGTCTCTGACGAAAGTCAGGTAAAGGCACTTATCGACAATGGTTTTCGTAAAAGTAAAAGTTCGGCAATAGTAATAGTTGCTGAAAACCCCGACGATCCGAATGGTGGTGCGATGGGCATTGCAAAGTACGTAGAACAAAATTATCCTGAATACGATGCACGCGTAACGATTCTAGGGCACCTACAAAGAGGAGGTTCTCCTACGGTTGAAGATAGAATTCTAGCATCAAGAATGGGAGCCGCCGCAGTTCAAGCCTTGCTTGATGGACAGCGCAACATAATGATAGGTAGCATTAACGACGAGATGTCTTACGTCCCATTCAGTCGTGCTCTTTCTCATAGTAAACAAGTAAAGCGCGAACTTATAGATCTTATCAAGATTCTTTCCATGTAATTTTTTCATTCAAGTGCAAATAAAAAAGACAATAGGCATAGGCAATGCCCTAACGGACATGCTTGTGAATCTAGACAACGATAGTGTACTAGAAAAATATAATATACGTAAGGGGTCGATGTCACTAATGTCAAGTGAACTTCAGACCGAAATTTCCAAATCCCTATCTGGCCTACCATACTCTCTTTCACTTGGGGGATCGGCCGACAACACAATCCGTGCAATGGCGAAACTTGGAGCCCAAGTAGGTTTTATAGGTAAAGTTGGTTTAGACACAACAGGAGACTTCTTCGTTCAAGCCTTGGAAAATCTGAGCATTGATCCACACATTTTGCGTTCACAAAGTCGTTCTGGCAAATGTGTGTCGCTCATATCCAAAGATGGAGAGAGAACGATGCTAACGCATCTGGGAGCTGCAATGGATCTTGTTGCGGAAGAAATTATTGCAAAAACATTTGAAGGATACGATTGTCTATATATTGAAGGATACCTCGTTCAAAATCATGCACTCATCGAAAAGGCTGTAAAAACAGCGAAAGAGTGTGGCATGCGAGTAGCTATTGATCTTGCAAGTTTTAATGTAGTAGAGGAGAATCTGGAATTCCTTCGTCGAATCGCTAAGGAGTATGTAGACATCATATTTGCAAACGAAGATGAGGCAAAAGCCTTTTCTGGCGAAAAAGAACCTGTGAATGCCTTGCAATACATCTCCCAAATGTGTGACATAGCTGTTGTTAAAATTGGCACACGTGGTGCCCTTATCAAAAGCGAAGGAGAGGTTACACACGTAGGAATTATGGCTGCAGCCCAGCGCCTTGACACGACAGGCGCGGGAGATTTCTATGCGGCAGGCTTTATGTACGGGCTCTCGATGGGTCTTTCTTTAAGAAAATGCGGAACAATAGGTGCCATGGCTGCAGGAAAAGTCATTGAAATCGTCGGCACTACCCTTTCAGAATCCGCGTGGCAGGATTTGAATAAACTTGTAAAAGGAGTTATAACCGACCAATATTTATTCTGATGAGAAAAATCATACTTTTTTTGACCATGCTTTGTATTTGTCCAGCCATCCAAAATGCCAAAGGGGAAAACCTTACAATGGAGGATGCCGTTTTAGGAGCAACAAAAATAATGCCAAGTGTCTCTGAGATACAATTTTTAGACGAGCCTATAAGTGCTTTCAAATTTAAGGAAGGACGTAATTGGTACAAAGTCTGTTTACCCTCTTTAGAGAGAATACCACTAAAGAAACACCGTTCCAATGATGTCTTCTACGTTAATGGTGGCAATATCTTCTGGGCAGGACCAAATGGAGAAAAAGTAAAAATTACGGACAATCGCTCGAAGGATATTGTTATTGGTCAAACAGTATCTCGAAATGAATTTGGAATAAATAGAGGTCTATTTGCTTCACCTTCGGGCAAACTACTTGCCTTCTACGAAAAGGATGAAAGTCGCGTCAGCTCATTTCCGCTTCTTAACATAAGCACCCGTACAGGAGAACTTCGCAGTATAAAATATCCAATGAACGGCATGCCTTCTGAAATTGTCCGCGTTGGCGTTTTCAATACCCAAACAAGAAGTACATGTTATTTGAAAGTTGATGACTTTTCAGACGAAAGATATCTAACGAACATTGCCTGGGATCCGAACGAAAGTCTTATATATGTTCAAGTACTCGATAGAAGCCAAAAGGAGATGCACCTTAATTCCTACAACGCACTAACTGGAGAATTCTGTCGCACTCTTTTCATAGAAAAAGACAACCGATACGTTGAGCCTCTTCATCCAATAGTATTTCTACCGAATGACAACGATAAATTCGTTTACGACACAAATGTAAGGGATGGCTTTCGCAATCTCTATCTTTATACTAAAGAGGGAACTTGTCTTAGGCGCCTTACGGATGTTTCAGCAGATACGGAGTTGGTGGACATTGATGAAAAGTGGTTGTACTACTATTCGTTCGAAGTATCTCCAATTGAAAGGCATCTATTCCGCGTAAACATTAAAAACGGAAAAAAGGAGCGCCTAACCAAAGAACCCGGATGGCATGTATGTGCGCTTTCCAAAGATTTCAAACTTCTAGCGGATGCATACTCTTCGCTTGATTTCCCTGGGATGATGACCGTAACGGAACTTAAAAGTGGCAAACGAACTGAGATTTTTAGATACGAAGACAAACGTAAGGAATATTCTTTCACTGAAATAGAACTAGGTTCCGTTAAATCAGCTGACGAAAAATATGATAACTATTATCGTTTGATAAAGCCTGCGGGATTTGATGCGAATAAAAAATATCCTCTCATTGTCTACGTCTATGGAGGACCTCACTCACAACTTGTGACAAATTCCTATGGTGCATCTTTGAGACTATGGGAAATGTATATGGCACAGCGAGGTTACATTGTCTACGTAATGGACAATCGTGGAACTTTGCATCAGGGTGCAGAGTATGAGAAGTGCATTCACAAGCATTGTGGGCGTCACGAAATGGAAGACCAGCTCAAAGGCATATCCCAACTTTTGCAGCAAAAATGGGTAGATACCCAAAGAGTAGGTGTGCATGGGTGGTCGTACGGAGGCTTTATGACTCTGTCTCTTCTCACGGCACGTCCCGATATCTTCAAGGTTGGAGTTGCCGGCGGACCGGTCATAGACTGGAAATGGTATGAAGTAATGTATGGAGAGCGTTACATGGAAACCATGGAAACAAATCCGGAGGGATTCCAAGAAGCTTCTCTAATAGGAAAGGCTGACCGTATCAAATCGAAAGTTCTTATCTGTCAAGGCGCGATTGACGATACTGTTGTATGGCAACACTCTTTGTCTTTTGTTGAACAATGTATCAAGAAAAACGTACAGATTGATTATTTCCCATATCCGACGGCAAAGCACAACGTCATGGGACGAGATAGAATTCATCTAATGGACAAGGTTACAAACTATTTCAACCTATATCTCAAATAAGTAGTATCCTAAAAGTGATATTCTACCTATACGAAGTAAGCTTACAACTTAAAGAGGCAATTACTTTGAACTATATGTGATACGTGCACTATAACATTGATTGAAAAGTTGTTGTACAAAAAGCATTGCTGTTTACTTGTGTTTTGATTTTTTTGCTTTAACCTAAAGGTACTTTATTATTAATACCGAATAAGAAGACCTGGTGAGAGTCAACGTGTTATTTAGGCTACTGCCTTTTTATGATAATTTTTAATAACAATTTCAACCTCGCAAAGTGCTCGACGAAACTTGAGTTGATATATAAAATACTATTTGTTCTATCTTGTCTTTTTCTGGTTTCATGCGGGAAAGATTACATCAAAAAAAAATTGAACAGTACGTCCACAGTCTTGATGGTGGAACCGGTGAATTTCAAATACAACAATCAGACGGCTGTCACCAATTCCTTTATGAAACACGAATCCGATAGCATTGCTCAAATTGAAGCCTTGAAGCAATTCAACGATTATGTCTTTGAACTTAGAAAGCATGGAATAAAAGTCATTATAGTAAAAGATACACCTGAGCCTCATACGCCAGACTCAATTTTTCCTAATAATTGGTTTTCAACCCATTCCGATGGGCACGTTGTTCTTTACCCGATGTGTAGCCCGAATCGAAGGGATGAACGCAAACAAGCCGCACTTGACTCTATCGCTACTAATTGTCCGAGACGTGTGATTGTTAATCTAACCAAATGGGAAAGCCAAAGAGAATTTCTAGAGGGAACGGGTAGCATGGTACTGGACCGAGTGAATAAAATTTCATATGCTTGCCTTTCTGCAAGAACATCACCTAATGTGCTTGAGGAGTTTTGCAGTAAAATGGGATATAAATCTGTCATTTTCAACGCAGTGGATAGTACAGGCATCCCTATATATCACACAAATGTAATGATGTGTGTAGGAACAGGATTTGCCGTTCTGTGCGAAGACTCGATACCTTCAAAATCAGAATTAGAGATGTAAAATCTTCACTGGAAAGATCCGGGAAAAAGATTATCCGCCTCTTTCGTTTGACCAGATGTCCAATTTTGCTGGCAATAGCTTGAACTCAACGACGAGAAAGGCAAAAAGTTCATCATTATGTCCAAAACAGCACGAAACTCGCTGAACTCATCCCAAATCAAGGAGATATCTGAGTTCGGAACCATTATTTCAGTGGACATACATACTATTGAAATCAATGGTGGAGGTTCTGCACGATGTATGCTTGCAGAAATCTATTCATAACCTAAAAGTTAAATAGCCTGCACTTAATTAACCATTAAGTTAGTAAAGTGTCGAAAGAGAGGAAAGCCACTCGATGGTTTCAAGGGATAGAGTATCCGTTCTGTCTTCCCATCTATCGCGTGAAATAAAGCGTTGTTTGTTACGTTCTAAGGCTTGTTCAATAGGGAACAAAGGTCTTGTAATCACACGTTTTTCTTCTCTAACGGACGGACGCAGACGGCGTGTGAAGACACTATCTAAAGTCGGACGACGCAAAGCTTCCCACTTAAAGCCCTTAAGCTTTGTAGGTTGTGTTTCCGGAATTTTGTTGATTGGATAGAACGTATATGTAGGATTTTCTCGATACGTGATTCCTGTTACTTGCTTGTCCTTTATATATGATGTCATATCTCCGCTTTCGATATAGGCCATCATCGAAACTTCATCTTCACCGTCCTCTTGGAAATAGTATATTGTCTGTACATTACCATTAACATCATTGCGGTATATGGAGTTGTCCTTGAAAAAGGCCTTCATTTCCTTACCAGCAACCTGATTATAGTGTGCAGTGTCAATTTCCGCCACAGTCATTGGCGAGCCCTCGAAGTCGGCACGTCTGATTTGTTGATGAATGGTTATCACGTGCATAATATCAGAGGTTATCTGATTGCTTCCGTTCCACAGAACAGGATTTTTGTGCAGATGTAAAATGGAATCAATCGATGTTCCAGACAAAGAATCGCATACGGCTTGGAAATCGCGACGGAAAAGTTTAATGCGTCCAAGTGCAAGAACGTGCTTGTAGGACGTATCGCCAGCTATGGAGTCTTGATACAAAAGCTTATACACGTCCTGGAAATATAGCGGTATGATAGAATCAAGCAGATGCAATGCTATGGAATCTGATTGAAGTGCTACCGTGCTTAAAATCGAATCGGCAGCCATAACCTTTTCCATGCTTAGAGGCAAAATCTTCTTTCCTCGGCGTTCAGCACGCAAGACACGTTTTCTGACTTTTAACTCGTAGCGACGTTTCTCCTTCGCTTTTGCTATTGAATCGTAATATTCCAGTTTCTTAAAATATGCTGTACGCTTAGCCTGACGTTTTTGTGCAATACGTTCCAGTTTTGCCTGCAATGAATCAGCCTTTATTTTCTTTATTTCGGCTTTTTTCATACGCTTGAGACTATCCAGATAGATTTTTCTTTCCTTCTTGGACATAGTATCAAGTGGGGACGAAAGGGAATCCTTTGCAATAGAGTCCTTTTTAACTAAAGTGGAATCTTGAGTGGAAGTCGTAGCAGACTTCATATTTTTATCAACACCAAGATTTTCCTTAACATTGTCAGTAAGATTCTGTGCTTTTTGACGCATGGCTTCTTTTGAGGCATCCGTCGCAGATGGTTGTTTTCCATTCTTTACAGCCTCTTTTGCTCCAAGAGCACCATTCTTGGAAGGAAGACTTGGACGCGAAGGTGTGGATAGGGCTTCTTGCTGACCTTTAGATTTTTCTTCTACAGAAGACGTTGCCGTACTATCAGCCTTTGAAATGAGACTCTTGGTGAAAAGATACATTGAATCGGCACGGATAAAAACGCTATCCGATTGTTCGGTATCGTAACTAAGAATTGACGGATTGCGCGTAAGAAAAGCGTTTCCTGGATCTTCCCAATATTCTCCCCAATCGCCAAAGGCCATAACCTTGTCCTTCTGATTGTCAAGTTGGAAGTCGTTTCTAAAAAGAACGTATCCTCTTCTGGAGTCATAGTCTATTGAATCGCTCCATCCTTCTTCATCTTTGGTAAGAATATATCCGTTCTTTGTTATAGTATATATTTCGCTGTTGGAATCATACACACCACGGTCTGCCGAAAGGTAGTTACTTTTTTCCTTGTCCCAGATATGGGTATTCGAAAAGAAGTACGTAAGGTTACGTTCGGTATAGTACCAAGCGGAATCCGATTTCATATCGTAGCGCTCATCTCGAAGTTCGACATCTCCTATACAACGAAGTTCCTTCGTTTCGGTATTGTAAAAACCGTCCTTTGTTTCAATCTTTAGATTACCCTTCGTAGCAACGCCTCCGTCATGAAACCACCCGATGTTGGTCTTGGTATTGTATTCGAAATTATAGGTATAAAGAATGGCTTCTCCATCCACTACCTTAACAATTTTAGAGAAAACCTTGGCCAGATTCTCTTCTCCATCGTATGTGGCCTTATCTCCGTAGATGTAAGTCGTTCCTTTCTTCAAAAGCACATGTCCGTAGCACTCAAGACGACTCTCCGAGAGTCGCACCGCAGAATCGCACGTGATGACTGTTCCGTTGTGATGAGCAGCAAAATCCACAGTTGCAATTAAGACCTTGCGTCCAAAGATCTCGGTTTGTCGACCCTGAATAGATTTCAAATCCACATATTTCGGATTTTTCTTTGCAGGCCGTTTTGTTTGGGCTTTTACCGTATCCTGGGCCGGACTTTCACTACTTAAAGCTAGAGGATGAAATGGAATAGGACCTCCGCAGATGACTCCAACCAGTGCAATCATCCATACTAAAAAAGCTGTCCTTACCCTTTTCACAGAAAACTACTTAATCCAGTTCTTATTGGAAAATTCCCCATTGCGGTACTCAGGATCGATGAAGATGTACATTTCTTCAATCTTCTTGTTGAGCCATTTTTCGAATACACGACTTTGCTTCTCCGCGAGGGCCATCTGCTCCAGACGCAGGTAATCATCCTTCAAGGATGCCGGATGCGCAGGAATAATTTCCAGAAGCTTTACAATCTTACAAAGATCGTTTCCGCTCAAATCGTGAGTATGATATGGTTCCGATACTTCTCCAACACTAAGTTTTCGTAGAGCATTATAATCATCTATACTCTTTCCGTACATGCCAAAGTCCTCACGCAAGAATTTTGTTGCTGTATATTTTGCATCAGAATAGCCAGCTCTTTCCAAAACATCATGGTTCGATACCAGACCTCCGTTCTGATTAGAGTATTTGTCATCCGAATAACGTTTTGCAGCATCCGAAAATGAAATGGAATCTGCACGAATAACACGTACCAAAGAGTCGAGCATTTTAAGAGGTTTCGTAAGTTCTTCAGTCGTATAGGAAGGTCTAATAAGAATATGACGACAATGGAAGGCCTGTCCACGCCTATCGATAAGTTGAATGATGTGAAAGCCGTACTGCGTCTCAACGACTTCGGAGATTTGTCCTGGCTTTAATTCTCCAAGAGCATCGCCAAAAGATTTTTCGAAACCGGCCAGAGGCATCGGTTCAAGTTCACCGCCTCGTATTGCGGAGCCATCCATAGAATACATTCTGGCGAGCGTTACGAAGTTTGCCTTTCCGTTCACGATTCTCTCACGCATATCAATAAGACGTTCTCTAGCACGAAGCTTTGCGTCTTTCATACCCGATGGAAAACGAGTAATCTGTCCATATACGTACTGCTCGGCTATAACAGGTAAGGAATCCTTATCTAGCTTTTTATAGTAACGTTCCACTTCGCCTGGCACTACACGCACCTTGTTTACCACCTCCTGTTGCATCATGTAAGCATAGGTCTGTTCCTCCATGTTCTTTCTCACGAGTTCCTTCACATGGTAGACATGCATATGCGTATTTTTCTCAAGAGCACTGACACCACCTGCATTTTCAATGAGGGCCTGCACCTGGTTTTCAACTCTTGTAACAAGGTCTCCCGTATTAATTTTCACGGAATCTATCAAAGCCTGATTGTAAAGCAATTTCTGAAGCAGGAGTTTTTCCAAAGCTTCATTCATCGGATCACGATCTGAAGTGTATCCTTCGCTACGACGCTGTTGGACCAAACTTTCAGCCGTACGCTGCAACTCAGAATAAAGTATGGCAGAACCACCCACAGTTGCAACTACCTTATCAAGCATAACAAACTGTTTATCAGCAGTTGCTCTTCCGCAAAAAAGGGTTAAAAGAAGAATAGAGAGAATGTATTTTTTCATATTTCCTTGCTAGAATAGTAAAATTTAAGTTTGCCTTGTTCCAAAGCACTATCATATGCCTTTGTTTCCATCCGCTGGATAACATCCTTGCGGATACGATTGGAAAGTATCTTTTGAATATTTTTTGTTGTCATTTCAAGAGGTGTCGATTCACCCGCTTTACGCACCTCAAAGATTCTAAAGAAGAATGTTCGTCCTCCCTGAGAGATTTCCTGAATTTCTGTATCTTTTAACAACTGGTCATGTTTCTCGGAAGATGCCAACGGCAGAAAGCTCAAAAAATCCCCGAAAGGTGCCCACTCGTCAAAGAGTTGAATCGAAAAATTGTTCTTACGACAAAATGCTATAAAGTCTTCCTGTGAACCCTTACCGTTTGCCTTCATCATTGCACGGAGTTTCTTCTTTCTGGAATAGTTACTCGAAAACGATACAATCACTCCGCGAACGATGGTCGAAGAAAGCTTGAATTCGCTACGATGCTCATCGTAGTATTTTCTTACCATCTCGTTAGTTATTTCTTCAGACTTGCTACTTTGGGCCCAATATTCATCCAATTTCTTTACAAGCAGAGACATGCGGTAATCCGACACGCGTTTTTCTATATCGTTCATATCCTCAGAAAACAGACGTTCCGCTTCGTGTATTTTCAACTGCGTCATCACCCATTTTCTGACAATGGCATCGACGTAACTAAGGCTGTCTTTTGAAGTTACGTTTTCAGGTAGCATATTTCTGAGCTCATCCTTCGACAAAACCGTGCCTTCAACCTTTGCCACAGCCTGATCGTTCCACAAAAGCGTGGACGAATCCCAGCATCCCACACAGAGGGATGCCATAACAATGACAATGATTATTCTAAGGCACTTCATACAGATTACAAATTTATTCCTTTTAGATGAAAAAACGCAAAAAGCTGGCCAGGTTTTGCATCACGGCCCTGCCTTATTTTACCGATTTGCATTAAAAATTAGGAATATATGCCCTGCAAGCGTTCTTAATAAGGCTTTTTACCTTACTAACGATATCAACGAAAAAGAAACCTTTTTCAGTTTAGTCTAAATATTAGTTGCACTAAAAAAAGGTCACCCGCTAATCTTAAAGGCAATACAATACGAATTACTGATTTGCTACCACACAGTAAAAATCAAGATCTTCGCTTGAGGAATTTACCAAAGAATGCCTATGACCTTTTGGACAGTAGGTGCACTGCCCCGCTACGATAGGTTTTGCCTCTCCATCCTCTATAATTGTACCCTTACCGGAAAGAATGAAAATAACCTCCGAGTTAATCTCGTGAGTATGTTCGCCAATACTAGCTCCCGCCTCGAGCGTTCCGTGCATAATACGATTAACCCCATCAAAGAACATCTGAGTTCTAATTTGTTTAAGGCCTCCCTTGAAATTATCAATGGTTACAACATCCATCGAATTGAAATCAATAATCATAACTTTGATTTTTTTGTTGTACAAAAGTACAGGTTTTCCTTCAATTGCTCAATTTCATACTATATATATTCACCTTAAGTTTGGTCATAAGCATTCAAAAACTCTGCAGAAATTTCCGACCAATAGCAGTGAAAAGGCAGAAGTGATATAAAACCCGCAAAAAGCAAGTTGCTCGAACAAAATAAAGTGCAAGAAAAAGATTCATAAACGAGAAATTCTATACTTATATGTTTTTAGAAGCTACTTAAATCTTAAAAAAACATTTGCACAAAATTTATCAATCTTCTTATATTTGCACGGATGTTTGGATTATCCCCAAAACGATGACTCTAAGAAGAAAGATATTCGGGTTATTATTACTCGCGGTGTATGCATTTTTCATTGCATCCACATCTTTGTTCTATCACTCACACAACTCAGAGTTCGCGAAGATAGTCCACTCTCACCCTTGGAGCGGGAAAACACACAGTCACTCCACATCGCAGTTCCAACTCATAAGCTTTCTTTCCACTCTAACCTACGAAAGCTCACAGAGTGTAGATGCGCCACAACTTTTTCCAATTGACGGCAATGCTATTTCTAATGCCACGGTATCTTCATTGCCACTTACGAGTATACGTAGTGCCGTCCTTCTTAGAGCGCCTCCAACGCGCCTAGCATAATCATTTCTGAAAATCCCTTTTTCAATCAAGAAGCGGATGCTATAGGTCATATGGTACACCATTGCATGGCTTTTTATGCATATACATATTGTACATATCTATGACCGATTGTTAATCATGGCATATACTATGCCGCAATCAAAACTTTTATGAAAAAAATCAATATCACTATAGCAACAATCATACTCATATTTACGGTTGGATGCACAGGCTCTCCCGCAAAAATCAATGAGGAAATAAAATACCATAAAGACAGTGTCATCATTGATAAGAACTCACCTATTCTTTCAAAGCTTACAATCGAAGATGTACACAAAATGCCTTTTAATAATGAATTTAGAACAGTTGGAACCGTCCAGGCGAAAACCGGGCACTATGCAGAAGTAAGTGTTCCTTTCGACGGACGAATAATAAATTCCAGAGTCACACTCGGTCTGAAAGTCCGCGCAGCGGAGACGCTCTTTGAAGTTTCCTCCCCTGAATTTTTGGAAACAGGTAAGACATACCTGCAAAATGTTCAACGTTTTTCAAGCGCTAAAGTCAACTATGAACGCAAAAAGGTTCTTCACGAACACGGAATTGTATCCCAAAGAGAGTTAGACGACGCATTTACAGAAAAGGAAAATGCTCGGCATGATAAGGAATCCTCCGAAGCAACGCTTCGAGTATTCGGCGTTGCACCAGAAAAACTTCGTATAGGAGAGCCTATGAAGGTAGTATCGCCAATAAACGGAGAGATTGTTTTCAACAAAGTCACAATAGGGTCTTACACGAAGACTGACGCTGAGCCACTTGTCACCATCGCAGACCTTAATGAAGTATGGATTACAGCATCCGTTAAAGAGCGTTTTATAGGTAACGTCACGAAGGGCGGAAAAGCTGAGATTTTTACCGAAGCAGAACCACAAACACCTATACTTGCAGATATTATAAACATAGGAAATGTCGTCGATGAACAGACACGCTCGATTCAAGTGGTAGTCTGCTGCAAGAATCCTGAGATGAAACTCAAACACGGCATGTATGTTGCAGTTCATTTTATTTCCGAGTTGAAGGATGCTGTAGTTATTCCGTCAAAGGCAATTTTCCAGGGCGAAAACTTTAGTTATGTCTTTGTCCAATCAAAGGAGGAAAACACCTTTATCCGTCGAAAGATTACCTTGGGTAAAAGCAACGACACGAACACCCTGTTTCATGTAAGGGAAGGCCTTTCAGAAAAAGAACGTATTATCACTGATGGAGGACTTTATCTGAATTAGACATGGAAAAATACATCAAGATTATTCTGAAAAGAAGATGGCTAATGGTCTCTTCGTTTCTTCTGGTATGCATGTTCGGTGTATATTCATGGAATCAGCTTTCGTTGGATGCATATCCCGACATTGCCGACACCACAGTACAGGTCGTAACACAGGTTCCGGGTCTTGCCGCTGAGGAAATCGAGCAACAAATAAGCATCCCTCTTGAGCGACAACTCAATGGTATGCCATCTCTTTCCATGATGCGCAGTACCAACACGTTCGGCATCTCAACAATAATGTTAGTTTTCGAAGATGGGACGGAGGATTATTGGGCACGCCAACGCGTAAGGGAATGCATCGATGGAGTATCTCTTCCGTTTGATGCAGTTCCAGAACTAAATCCGCTCACCTCCCCGACAGGTGAAGTTTTCCGCTACATACTCAAAAGCGAGAACCATACGCTTCGTGAATTGACCGATTTGAACAAATGGGTCGTTATTCCACGTCTTAGGCAGATTGCAGGAGTTGCCAGTGTAAGCAACTACGGAGGAATTACGACGCAGTATCAACTTGAAATTGACCCTTCGAAACTAGATGGATATGGTATTTCACTCGACGAAATCGAAGAAGCCATAACTGAAAACAATTCAAACGCTGGAGGAAGCACTCTTACACGTGGAGACCAGAGTTATGTCGTTCGCACCGAAGGACTCATTACCAATCTTCAAGACATGGGAAACATCGTCGTAAGAAACGTTGGTGGAACGCCAATTTTACTGAGTGACCTCGGCACGATGCGCTACGGAAATCTCGAGCGAAAGGGAATTCTCGGATACGTGGATCAAAACACAGACTGCCTTGATGGAGTTGAAGGAATTGTTCAGATATTACGTTATCAGAATCCATCCGAAGTTCTAAAAAAGGTCCATGCGGCCGTTCAGGAAATGAACGAAGATATTCTGCCGAAGGGTGTAAGCATCTACCCTGTACTGGATCGTACCGATCTTGTGAATTCAACTTTGAACACCGTATCTCACACACTTCTTTTCGGAATGTTTCTAGTCGTTGCAATTCTGCTTGTCTTTCTGGGAAGCCTAAAAAGTGCCCTGCTTGTTGCAATGACGATACCCATATCGCTTTTGATAGCATTTATTCTGATGCACACGACCAACATTCCCGCCAACCTTCTTTCATTAGGAGCAATCGACTTCGGAATTCTTGTAGATGGCGCAATTGTAATGTTGGAAACGATACTGAAAAAGCGTGAAGATTATCCCGAACAAAGACTTGGCAAGGAAGAACTTTCTCCACGTATTCTCAGTGTTTCGAAGCCAATTTTCTTCTCCACGCTTATTATCATAACGGCATATATGCCACTCTTCGCATTCGAAAGAATCGAGAAAAAAATGTTTACCCCAATGGCCTTTACTGTAGGATATGCCCTTTTGGGAGCGCTCATCGTCGCACTTATTCTCATCCCCGGAATGGCCTATGCCCTTTATCGAAGGCCTCAAAAAGTATACCACAACAGATGGATGGAGCGACTTATTATTAAGTATAAATCGCATACGGATCATCTTCTTAATCGGCCAAAAGTAATCCTAAGAAGTATCGCAGTTATTCTTTGTGTCGTTGTAACGCTCATTATCATTGTAGGAAAGGATTTTTTACCGACTCTAGACGAAGGAGGCATATGGATTCAAATACAGACTCCTCCAGGGCTGTCGTTGGAGCGCTCGGCTAAAATGGCAGATGAATTAAGATACGCGCTTAAGAAGTTCCCAGAGGTAAAGTACGTTATGACACAGGTTGGTCGAGATGACGAGGGAACCGAAGCTTTCTCTCCTTCGCACATCGAATGCAGTGTGGGACTAAAGCCTTACTCCCAATGGGAGAATGGCAAGACAAAGGCCGACCTTGTAGAAGAGATGTCCCAAGCCATTTCACAGATGCCAGGATACAAAGTTGGTTTTTCACAACCTATCATAGATATGGTGATGGATCAGATGGCAGGCTCGCACTCAGACCTTGCTGTTAAGGTTTATGGTGAGAATCTTGACCAGACAAGAAAAATCGCACAACAGGTTCTATCCGTAGTAAGTTCTATTGATGGAGCAACGGATGCCGTGATAGACCAAGAGCCTCCGCTTCCACAACTAAGAATCAAGGCAGATAGAAACCGTATTGCACAGTACGGGCTCAATGTCAAAGATGTCGCCAACCTTATCGAGGTAGGAATAGGCGGAAAGGCCGTATCACAGGTTTTCATCGGAAGCAAGGTCTACGATGTAACATGTCGTTACGCAGAGTCTTCGCGCAATACACCGGAACGCATCGGGGCGCTTATGCTCACAACATCCTCTGGAGCTCGAATTCCTCTATCGGCCGTGGCTGAAATCGAAACGTCGCTTGGAGCAAGTTCCATTATGCGTGAAATGGGAGAAAGATATCTCACCGTGAGACTTAATCTACGCGGTCGTGACCTTACTTCGTTTTTAAGTGAAGCTCGCAAACGCATTGAAGAGGAAGTTGAGTACGATCATACCGAATACCATATCAAATGGGATGGACAGTTCGAGAACCAGTCAAGAGCATACAAACGCTTAGGCATTATCATTCCATTTGTGCTTCTTTTCATGTTCTTGCTTTTATTCGGAGCCTTCGGTCGAATTCGTCAGGCCGGTCTTCTGATTTCAATGCTTCCGCTTGCTCTTACGGGAGGCCTTCTTGCGTTGGTTCTTCGTTCAATGACATTCAACATATCCTCTGCTGTAGGTTTTATTGCTCTTTTCGGACTCACAATCCAGAATGGCGTAATTATGATATCTCACATAAACGATCTAAGAAAGAGTGGAGTTGAACTGCGAAAGGCAGTTGTAAGTGGGGCTTCGCACCGTCTGCGTCCCGTACTAATGACAGCCACAGTTGCCATTTTAGGTCTTCTGCCAGCATCACTTGCTTCCGGCATAGGCTCCGATGTGCAACGTCCTTTAGCGACTGTCATCGTATATGGTCTGCTTTTTTCAACGGTAATGACACTCTATATTCTTCCAACGCTCTACTACAAAACGGAACAGGCTGAGCAAAAGCGTTATCTAAAAAAACACAATCATGAAAAAAATATATAGTCTATCCATATTTATTCTACTTACTGGCGTACTTTCTGCTCAGAGCATATCCCACGAGAGATTTATCAAGGATGTCGTGGAAAAGAATGTAAGTTATCTGGCGGAAAAATATGACATTGATATAGCTGAGGCGAATGTCAAAGCTGCAAAAATTTTCAACGATCCAGAATTATCCGTTTCCTATGGCAACAATCAGGATTGGTCAATACAGATGGGTCAAAGCATAGAAGTTGGTCTGAGTTATAATCCGGACCTGGCAGGAGTAAGGCGCGCACGAATACAGGTTGCCAAAACGGAAAAAGAGATAACCGAGTCGGCGCTGAGTGCATATCTAAGTAGTCTTCGTCTTCAGGCCGAAGAGGCATGGGCCGAAACATGGCTCAAAAAGAAAGAATGTGAACTTCTTCAAAAGAACTGCAATGATATGAGAATGATTGCCCAAAGTGACAGTATACGCCTTAGTGTAGGAGATGTTGCTCAAACAGATGCAACACAAAGTGCTCTTGAGTCCAGGGTTCTCTCTCAGGAACTCATCGAAAAGAAGGCCGAGTATCGCAACTGCCTTTCAGTGCTTTCCATGTTGTGTGGAGGAAGTCGGATTGAAGATATCGAATGTGACACGCTTTCGGAGCAGGACGTACCAATCAATAGAAGTCAGATGTACACCACGGCTACTGAACGCAGAGCCGATCTTCGTGCAATGGAGCTTTCTATGACTCTTTCGGAAAAGAACCTAAAACTTGTTAAGGCCACGCGCGCATTTGAATTAGGCCTTTCACTTGGATATAGTTACAATACGGAAGTAAAAAATGAATTAGCGCCAGCTCCTATATATAATGGCCTGAGCGTCGGAATATCAATTCCTCTAAAATTCTCAAATTTCAACCGCGGAGAAGTAACCGCAGCAAAAAACGCTGTACTTAAGAATCGTAAAATGTACGATGCTGCCCTTTTGGAAATACGAAACGAAGTAGATCAGGCTTGCAATATGCTTGAAGCCACAAAACAAATTATGGCACAATACGACGAAAGCGTTTTACGTGATGCAAAGAGCATCGCAGAAAACCGAAAAATCGGTTATACAAAAGGAGAAAGCAGTCTTGTTGAGTTGCTTGCCGCACAACAAACCTATCGAAGTACAATGCAGGGTTATTTTGATGCATGTTCAAAATACTATATAGCCAAACAGCAACTTAAAAAAGCCGTTGGCTACTAAAGAAGAGGGCTGGCACCAAGTTGTGTCAGCCTTCTCTAATTTAGCCCTAACGCTGAAAAGATCAGACAAAGGCATTTATCTTTTTAGAAATTTTCCTTATGAATTTCAAAATAAGCCTGTGGATGAGCACATACAGGGCAGATTTCAGGGGCTTTTTCGCCAACTACGACATGACCGCAGTTACGGCACTCCCATACCTTTACTTCACTCTTTTGGAATACTTGTGCAGTTTCAACATTCTTTAGAAGAGCACGATAGCGTTCCTCATGACGCTTTTCGATTGCTGCCACACCACGAAAACGTGCTGCAAGCTCCGAAAAACCTTCCTCTTCTGCAGTCTTTGCAAAACCCTCATACATATCTGTCCACTCGAAGTTCTCACCATCAGCTGCAGCACCAAGATTTTCTGCAGTCGTGCCAATTACGTTTAATTCCTTGAACCAAAGTTTTGCATGTTCTTTTTCATTTTCGGCTGTCTCTAAAAAAAGAGCTGCAATCTGCTCATATCCTTCCTTTTTTGCCTTTGATGCAAAATAAGTATACTTATTGCGAGCCTGTGACTCACCTGCAAAAGCAGCTTCCAGATTTTTCTCGGTCTGGGTACCGGCGTACTTTGTTGCCATATCTTTATGTTTTAAAATAATTACAAAACAAAGATACAAATGTATTTGACATTATATCACACCAAAAAACATTTGTCCTGGTCTATACAAAAAAAATAACCCGCAGATAATTCAAGCGAGTTATTATTGTCGGGATACCAGGATTCGAACCTGGGACCCTCTGCTCCCAAAGCAGATGCGCTAACCGGACTGCGCTACATCCCGAATCGTTTTGCGACTGCAAATGTATCTAAAATTTCATCATCTGCAAACTTTTTCAGAATTTATTTTTTTAAAAGATGCAAACCACGTACAAAATACCAGCCAACTAATAGCCATACCACACAGGAAATGGCATAAACTACAATATATATAGAATCATTTCCAATAAACTCATGGTACGTATAATCGTTTTTATGTATGGAAATCAGAAGAAATCCCACAGCATTATTTACAGCGTGTAGAATTATGGTAGAAAATAGTGATTTTGTCTTTAAGTATATGATGGCAAAAAGAATGCCCACTACAATAGCCATACAAGCCTGCCCATTCAGTCCATGCAAAACTCCAAAAATAATTGATGAGCATAATATTGCAATCCATGTTCTGCATCTATTGATAAAAGACTCAAGAATTATTCCGCGGAAAAGTATCTCTTCAAGCACAGGAGCTGCAACGACAACATTTATGCAAGCCCAACCACCAAGACCTATTGCATCGTAATTGGCCGAAGGGAGCATTTCGCATATGGGTTCGATAATTATGCCTGTTGAAAATAGCCAGAATAGTCCCAGAAAAGTTATCATAGGATCGAATCCCCTTAAAGAAAACGATGGACGTTTAAGACGACAACCACGACCCTTTATATAAGCCATAATGGCAAAGATTGAGAAAATCATCCCTAAAGGATAGACCACAGCCAAACTTTGGCCACGCCTAACGGAAGCTGTAACACTCTGTTCAAGTTCCTCAATATTCGTAAACTCAGGGAGAAATCCTGTCAGTTTTGCAAGCACAACCACCACTGCCTGACAAAATGCAAAAATCACAATCAAAGCCAAAAGATCCCAAAATGCAGGATATGAGCTATATTTTATTGACATAAGTTGTTTTTTATACGACATTCAAGTTGGCTCAAAGGTATGCAAAAAAGAAAGAAATATTGGTTTTCACCGAAAAATATTACCTTTGTAAGATAAGGAACATATATATGGGGAAAGTAATAGCACTGGCAAATCAGAAAGGTGGAGTTGGTAAAACCACTACTGCAATTAATCTTGCAGCATGTGTTGCTTTACTTGGTCGAAAGGTGCTTCTTATTGATGCCGACCCGCAGGCAAATGCAACATCTGGTCTGGGTTTTAACACTGACCAAAAGGGAATTTACGAATGTCTTACTGGTAGTGTTCAAGCACAGGATGTAATTCAGCACTCCCCCGATGTAAAAAAACTGTGGATTTTGCCATCAAGCATAAATTTGGTTGCAGCCGAAACGGAATTAGCATCAATGGAAGATTCGCATCGTGTCATGCAAAGGGTAATAAACACCATTCGCGATGAGTATGACTACATCTTTATCGACTGCTCACCATCCCTGGGTTTTCTTACGCTGAACATCTTTACTGCATCAGATTCAGTACTCATTCCTGTACAATGCGAATATCTTGCTTTGGAAGGATTGTCCAAGTTGCTGGCAACTCTTAAAAAAGTCAAAAACTCTCTTAACGAGAATTTGGAAGTTGAAGGATTCCTGCTTACAATGTTCATGCGTAACAAACTAAATATACAGGTAGCCAACGAAGTAAGAAACCACTTCGGGGCACTTACTTTTGATACGATAATCCAGCGCAACGTACGTCTGAGCGAAGCCCCATCCTATGGTAAACCTATTATGCTCTATGACGCATCAGCCGTCGGCGCATCGAATTATCTTCTACTGGCAAAAGAGTTTCTCAAACGAAATAAAAAACAATAGTCTTATGGCAAACAAAAATGCTTTGGGTCGCGGATTGGACGCAATATTTTCTCAGGAGAGCATCACTAGAACGAGTAAACCTCTTTCTGGTGCCGATGAGATTTCAATTTCGAGCATAAGGCCCAACCCTCAACAGCCGCGTAAAGATTTTGATGAAGACTCGCTTCAGGAACTGGCCGATTCCATTCACGAACTTGGTATAATACAACCCGTCACCTTGCGCAAGGACCAAGACGGATACCTCATCATTTCAGGTGAACGCCGTTGGCGTGCTGCAAAGATTGCCGGATTAAAGAGCATACCGGCATATGTACGAGAGGTGGATGATGACAATCTCAATGCGATGGCCATTGTGGAAAACATCCAAAGGGAGGATCTCAATGCTTTGGAAATTGCAATGGGCATGCAACGCCTTGTGGACGAATGCAATATGACACAAGAAGAGCTCGCACAAAAGCTGGGTAAAAAGCGTTCATCCGTAGCAAATTATCTAAGACTTCTCAAACTTCCGGAGGAAATACAAAAAGCTCTTAGAGAGGGTTGCATCTCAATGGGACATGCAAAAGTTCTTGCATCCGTTGAACAAAATAAAAAGCAGTTGTCACTTCTTCAGAAGTGCATCAAAGAGCAGTTATCCGTAAGAGAACTCGAAAAAATTATTGAGAAGAGTGCAAAGCCACAAGCCCCAGTACCACAGGAAGAGGATTATCCGGAGCAGTACACCAGACTTATCGAGTGCCTCGAAAAGCACTTTACGCAAGATATCAGTGTACGTAGAACAAAACAAGGTGGAGGACAGATTGTCATCAAATTCAACTCAGATGACGATATAAACTCGATTATTGAAAAACTTTCTTTCTAGCATGACAAATACAGGAAACACACTACAGAGAATATTTAAGTTTTTGGTTGCGTTATACGCTGTGCTCCTCTGCGTAAGTGTTTCCTCGCAAACTATAACCGAACTGGTAGGACGCCGAGCGCTACGTAGTGAACGAATCGTGGTAAATCAGGGTATAAAACCAAAAATTGATTCTTTGGCGCGCTTTAGAGCCGATTCAATAAGGATAATGACGCTGCGTGATTCTCTATTGGCCCTTCCATCGGATTCCTTAAAGCATTCTTCGGATTCCATACGCTATCTACTACCCGACTCGCTTAGAAAAAGAATATTTCCTACGGCTGAGGAGGATTCCCTGGCACGCATTGCTCTTCTTTCCAAGGACTCCCTAAGAGCCCTACGACGCAAGATTAAACAAGACAGGATGAAAGCCGAAGGAAAGACTCCTTTCATTTCGGATTCTATGTCCATTTCCAAGGTATGTTGGGCATCGCTAATAATGCCAGGATTTGGACAAATCTACAACAAGCAGTATTGGAAGCTTCCTATTCTGTATGGAACAGTCGGAGCATCTCTTGGCATGTTCTTTTATGAAAACAACAAATACAAGCCTCTAAAGCAGCGGGTCAACTATCTACTTGACCAAGGTCTATCACGCACACGCGAATTAAACGACCTGCAGAGCCGAATGGTAAAGTACAACACACTTCGTGAAGTATTTCTCATCACGGCCATAGCGTCCTATGTATATTTCATAGGAGACGCTGCAGTTAAGTATTCTACAAACGAAGTTTCGTCCGTAAAGAAGGCCACAACTATGGCCTGTATCTGTCCTGGTGCGGGACAAATATATAATAAGAGTTATTGGAGGGCTCCAATTGTATGGGGAGGACTTGCTTCCACAATTTACTGTATAGACTGGAACAACCGCGGATATGATCGTTTCAAAAGGGCATACAGACTCAAATTCGAATACGATGAACATCCGGAAAAATATCCAGATGGTTCACCCGACGAATTCAAGGGTCGATATTCGACGTCATTTCTGAAAAACCTGCGAAATAGTTATCGTCGAAACAGAGACCTTTGCATAATAATCACAGCCGCACTTTATGTCTTGCAAATTGTTGACGCCCATACAGATGCACATCTAAGGGATTATGACATTTCAGATAATCTCTCGGTCAATGTCTCTCCTATGTTTGATTTATCATATAATCCGGCATTTCATAGCAACACAGCATCGTTTGGTATGAACCTGTCCTTCTCGTTCTAAGTATGAAACAACTACGCTACATTGCCATTATCTGCTTACTGGTATCATTCTGTACGCCATCCACTTCAGCTCTATTTAAGAAACGTCGCAAAACTGTCACAGAGGTAATTTATGATACTGTTAAGGTTACAACCTTCGATACCGTATATGTAAACAAACGCATCAGCTATCCTTTGCAAGATACGATATCGGTGCAGTACACACCTCGTCAAATTGATTCGCTGGTTGTTCTATGGAACGGCATTATGCAAAAACAAGGTAGCGACTTTAGATTTTCCGACTTTGAAAAGGCTCTTCCATCCGAAAAAAACCTTCCGGTTGATTCTCTATATAAAAGCCGTCTTTTGGACCTTATCTCTCCAATACATCTCCCATACAACTACATAGTACGCAATTATATTGATTACTATCTATCTTCCAGATGGTCTCCGCTTGGAAAAATACTCGCACTTTCGAAATATTACTTTCCCACGATGGAGGAAGAACTGCTTAGAATGAATATGCCCGTTGAGTTAACATCGCTTGCTATAATTGAATCGAATCTCTGTCCTACCGCTACATCAAGAGCAGGAGCCGTTGGTATATGGCAGCTGATGCCTGCAACGGCACGTAATTTGGGACTAGAGGTAAATTCATTGGTAGATGAGCGCTGTGATCCCATAAAGTCAACAAAGGCTGCATGCCGTTTCTTAAATGAAATGTACAACATCTTTGGAGACTGGACTATGGCCTTAGCTGCATACAATTGCGGGCCAGGAAATGTCAACAAGGCAATTACACGCTTCGGTTCGAAAAACAAAATTACCTATTGGGATATATATGACTATCTACCTTCCGAAACGCGCGGATATGTTCCAAAATTCATAGCGGCTCTTTATGCATACAATTTTCACCGCAGCCATGGAATCGAGGCAGATCCGATGCCTGAGATTGTTTCAACGGATACGGTTATGATTTCGCGCACGCTACACTTAGGTCAGATTTCATCCACGATTGATGTTAGCATTGAAACCTTGCGCGCCTTGAATCCACAGTACAAAATTGACATCATTCCAGCCGCAAGAAAGGAATATTCACTTACTCTGCCACAAAGCTACGTTTCTGATTTCCTTGCTTCTCAGGATGAGATATATGCAAAGGACTCTATCTATTTGAAAGAGTACCTGAATCCGAAGAATCTTGAGAAGAAACGTGCTGAAGGAGTAGGCTATGTATACAAGGTAAAGAAGGGCGATAATCTTGGACTTATAGCCAAACGAAATCATTGTACCGTAAAACAGATTATGAAGTGGAATAAACTTAAATCCACAAAAATCCGTATCGGACAGAAACTGCGTATTGAAAAACCAAAACCAAGAAGGTAATGGAAATGTCCGACATCATCGTAGCACCTGCCACGCCCTCACAAGGGGCCCTGGCCATTATTCGGGTAAGTGGATGTGGTTCCATTGCACTTGTAGGCTCTATCTTTGAAGGAAAAAGGCGTCTATCGGACGTTTCGTCCCACACACTACATCATGGAATTATAAAATTTGACAATGAAATCATTGATGAAGTTGTAATTTCCATTTTTCGAGCTCCGAACTCATTTACAGGAGAAGATTCCGTTGAAATTTCCTGTCATGGTTCCTTAGTCATAATGAATCGTATTATAGAAGTAATCCTTTTACGAGGTGCAAGAATGGCTGACCATGGAGAGTTTTCTAAGCGAGCATTTCTTGCAGGAAAAATTGATTTGAGTCAGGCAGAGGCAATTGCAGATATGATTTCTTCCTCCTCTAAGCTTTCTCACCGCATGGCCCTGACTCAGATGCGAGGGGGTTATTCCAAAGAAATTTCGAATCTTCGAGAACAACTTCTTTCTGTGATGTCTATGCTTGAACTGGAGTTGGATTTCTCGGAAGAAGATGTTGAATTCGTAAATAGGCAGGAACTTATGCAAAAATTATCTGCCGTATATGATCGAACATCACACCTTAGAGATTCTTTCAGGGTTGGTAACGTAATAAAAAGGGGTGTTGTGGTTACCATCGCCGGCTCACCAAATGTAGGCAAAAGTACTCTTCTGAATGCTATTTTGGAGGATGATCGCGCTTTGGTATCTTCTGTTGCAGGTACAACACGTGACACTGTGGAAGAAACTAAAAATATAGATGGTATACTTTTCAGATTTATTGACACGGCTGGCCTGCATGAAAGCGGTGATGAAGTTGAGGCGCTTGGAATGAAGCGAAGCCTTGATACACTTGTTAAATCAGACATAATTCTCCACGTTGTCACAAAACAGAACATCGATGAAGAGTTACCATACAAACTCAAGCCTCATCAAAAAAAGATTCTAGTCATAAATAAATGCGACATCTTTGGATTTGATTCAACAAAAGGAATTGCCGTTTCAGCAAAAGGGGGGCTTGGTATTGACAAACTCATATCAACAATTCGCTCCCAGATAGATGATACTTCTATTATGGCTGGTGAAAGTGTGGTTTCTTCTATGAGGCACTTTAATGCAT
The DNA here is from genome assembly GCA_018065435.1 of Candidatus Alistipes equi. Taxonomy (GTDB): domain Bacteria; phylum Bacteroidota; class Bacteroidia; order Bacteroidales; family Rikenellaceae; genus Alistipes; species Alistipes equi. The sequence goes on along the minus strand of JAGHTK010000071.1, from coordinate 1,359 downwards.
TCAAAGATGCCTGTTTAGCAATTCAATCTGCCATAGATGGCATTTCGAATAAAGAACAAACAGTGCTTCTGGCAGAGCATTTAAGACAATCAATCTTATCTCTAGGTGAAATTACCGGTGAAATAACCAACGAAGATATTTTGCAAAATATATTTTCTCATTTTTGCATCGGTAAATAGTGAAAAATGCTACCTCAGAATGTACTATATGGTAAAATATAGTAATTGTTTGATATTGTTCTATTTATATCATTTCTTTAGTTAAATCACCGACTTCAAAACAATTCATCAAATTTAGCAAAAATCACAAATTTCAAGCCATATTTTACTATTTTCGTACAGTTTTGTCACCCAATGGTCACCCGAGTCTCAAAATATTGTCTTTTTTGTCACCCAGGTGACAAGATCAGAATGTATTGAACATTCTATTGATAGTCGGCAACTCTTAGACTACTAATATTCACGCTTTTACAATGGAACAATAATAATTAATACAATAAAGATTACCTCTATATAAATTCGACTTGAACATTTCTATTCTTTTCATGGAAATATTGCAATCATATTCTTATGTTGATAGAATTCAATGGAAAGCATGTCGATATGTGACTCTTTACTTGTCTAGGGACGTTAGTTAAGGCTACCATATCCTGTTAGTGTAAATTAGATTATTATTTGCACTCTCTGACACACAAAACAATAATAATTTCATCTAAAATAAAGAAATCAATTAGAAACAGATAATTATATTTGTTGTTTTGAAGAAAAACTCGTAATTTTGCAGCGCAAATGCATAGACCATCATTAAGTGATTGTTTTTGCATACACGATACATATATAATACAATGGAAGATATTGAAATTCTACAGGATTGGGTGACCGCCAGAATGTTCAGGGGGCAATACATCTTCACTAAGGAAGATGTACAAGCTATAGGCTTGCCTATATCTGACGAAGCACTTATCAACAGCCTTGTACGAATGGGAAAGCGTGGGGTAATCATGTCGCCCTGGCAGAATTTCTATGTAACAATCCCTACCGAATACAAACTGAAGGGTATTGTACCACCTTCTTTCTATATGGATAGGCTGATGAAGTTCCTAGGTCGAGATTACTATGTGGCTCTGCTTACAGCAGCTGCATTCGAAGGAGCCGGTCATCAACGAGCCATGGTATTTCAGATGATGGTGAATGGCGGTTGCATTCGTTCAGGCAGAAAGAACGGAACGCGTTTGGAGTTTACAGTAAGGAATGATCTGCCTATGCAGTTTACACACCAAGTTAAAACTCAATCGGGTTATATGAATGTGGCTGATGCAGAACTGACAGCGTTGGACATCATTGCCGAAGAAAAGAAGGT
>JAGHTK010000164.1 GCA_018065435.1 Candidatus Alistipes equi | reverse complement strand
CTACTGCTATGATACCTCATTAGTGGTATGATATCCCGTTGTAGCAAAGATAGGTGATGATGTCAAGACATTAAACACCCCATTCGCGGAGCCTCATACTGAAAATGCTGCAAAACTGGCTTCATTCCATACAGGAAAAGATAGAATCATAGCCTTTCGGAAGAGTTTTCACGGACGCACCTCCGGAGCTGTCGCTCTTACGGACAATCCAACAATTGTCTCGAAGTTTAATTCCCATCACAAAGTCTCATTCTGTTCATTAGGCGATGCTGACGCAGTTGAAAAAGTCCTTCAAGAAGGTGATGTGGCTGCAGTAATAATCGAAGGTATACAGGGATGTGGAGGAATCAATGTCCCTTCAAATGAGTTCCTTAAGCAACTTCGATACCTATGTTCACTTTATGGAGCATGTCTTATTTTAGATGAGGTTCAGAGTGGATATGGACGCACGGGCCGTTTTTTTGCCCACCAGTGGGCACAAATTCGACCAGATATCATCACTATGGGTAAAGGTATTGCGAACGGATTCCCTTGCGGAGGAATTCTAATTTCTCCTGAATTCATCCCCAAAAAAGGAATGCTTGGTACGACTTTTGGAGGTAACTACCTTGCAATGGCCGCAGCTTTAGCCGTTCTGGACATCATCAAAACGGAGAATCTCATTGAAAATGCTTTTAATGTAGGGGAATACCTTAAAAGTAACATACCTCTAAAATCGACAATTAGTGACGTACGAGGGCGTGGATTGATGCTTGGTATCGAATTCAAAACAGAAATAGACTCTTTGCGCAAGGCTCTGCTCTTCGAAGATCATATATTTACTGGTGTAGCCCAGAAAAACATGATACGACTGCTTGCCCCGCTATGTCTATCGAAAGAAGATGCCGATGAATTCTTAAATGCTCTAAAGAAAAGAATATGAAGACCTTTTTTAACGTAGAAGATATAGGTAATCTCGAGCTTGCACTCAAAGAAGCCATGCAGGTCAAAGCAACGCCCTATGCCTGGAAAAGCCTGGGCGAAAACCGGACAATCTTGCTGGTTTTCTTTAACAATAGCCTTCGTACCCGCCTTAGCAGTCAGAAAGCTGCCTTGAATCTTGGTATGAATCCAATAGTACTCAATATAGGACAAGATAGCTGGAAACTTGAAACAGAGTTGGGTGTTGTTATGGATCAGGATAAAAGTGAACACCTTAAAGAAGCAATCCCCGTAATGGCAAGTTACTGCGATATAATTGGAATACGTAGTTTTGCCGGTCTTACAAATCGTACGTATGATTATAACGAGACAGTACTTCGTGGGTTTATTGAACTTGGAGGAAAACCTGTAATTAGTCTAGAATCGGCTACGGTGCACCCATGTCAGGCCTTTGCTGACCTCATTACAATTGAACAATATCGCAAAAAAAGACGTCCAAAGGTTGTAATGACATGGGCACCGCACCCGAAAGCTTTGCCTCAGGCTGTTCCAAACTCCTTTGCACAATGGATGAATGCCGCAAATGTGGATTTTGTTATAACGCATCCCCCTGGATATGAACTTGATTCAAGGTTCGTTGGAAGTGCACGTGTGGAATATGACCAGATGAAAGCATTGGAAGGCGCCGACTTTGTATATGCAAAAAACTGGAGTTGCCCCGGAGTTAGAGATGCTTCCCAATACGGAAAGATTCTGTCAATGGATAAAAGTTGGACCATTGACAAAGAGCATATGGCAGTAACCAATAACGCATATTTTATGCACTGTCTGCCCGTAAGGCGCAACGTGATTGTAACGGATTCCGTAATAGATGCTCCGACGAGTCTAGTAATTCAAGAGGCTGAAAACAGAGTTGTTTCGGCTCAGGTTGTAATGAAAAGAATGCTTGAAAGCCTATGAACGTATCGCTAAATATAGTTAAGGTGGGAGGACATATCGTTGAGGATGATTTGGAACTTCATAATCTACTTGACGCTTTTTCCAAAATAGAAGGTAAAAAGATTCTTGTTTTGGGAGGTGGACGAGTTGCAACAGCATTAGCTTCCCAGCTTGGAATCACAACTCAGATGATTGATGGACGACGTGTAACAACAGAAGAAATGTTACGTATTGTTACTATGGTTTACGCTGGCCTTATAAGCAAAACTGTGGTAGCAGCTCTTCAGTTGAAAGGCGTCAACGCCATTGGGTTGTGTGGTGCTGATATGAATCTGATTTTAAGCCAGAAACGTCCCGTGGAGCCAATCGATTATGGTTTTGTAGGAGATGTCAAAGAGGTAAACGCCAATGGACTAAGTACACTTTTAGATATGGGGAGTGTACCTGTTCTTTGCCCCATTACCCATGATGGTCAAGGTCAGTTGCTTAACACGAATGCCGACACGATTGCTCAAGAAGTAGCATCGGCCCTTGCGTTAAAGTACGATGTTACGCTTACATTTTGCTTTGAAAAAGAGGGAGTTCTTCTTAACGAAAATGACCCTTCAAGCGTAAGAAGACAACTTCGAAAAAAAGACTTTTTCGTATATCGAAAAGAGGGACGAGTTTGTGGAGGTATGATTCCTAAACTGGAGAATGCCTTTATGGCAATTGAAGCGGGGGTTAAGAAAGTTGTAATAACATCCGCCCAGAAACTTGGAACAGATAGCGGAACCACAATACTATGATAGACATACAGGAATACATAGAACTTTTGTGTGATATTGTGAGAACACCCTCCATTAGCGGATGTGAAATGGATGTTGCGAATCTTCTACAAAAGTGGATGGAAAAACGCGGAATAAAAACAAGGCGCATAAAAAACAACCTGTGGACTTATTCTCAAGCCGAGACTTCTAGTCCTCTTATTTTACTAAACGCTCACCTTGATACAGTAGAGCCATCGAAAGGCTACTTAAAAGACCCCTTCTTTCCTTTCATTGAAGAAGACTGCATCTTTGGACTTGGAAGCAATGATTGTGCTGGTGCCCTAGTTGCTCTTCTGGCTACATTCAGAGAACTTTCATCCCGCAAAGAGCCATATAATTTAATTTTTAGCGCAACAGCGGGTGAAGAGAACTGTGCATCGGACGGGATAGATATGTTTCTTCCGGAAATTTCAGTTCCCACACTTGGAATTATTGGCGAACCTACATCGATGCAAATGGCCGTTGCCGAAAAGGGACTTCTTGTTCTTGACTGCACGTCGAAGGGAATTTCCGGTCATGCAGCACGCGATGAAGGTGTAAATGCTCTTTACAAGGCCCTAGATGATATAGATTGGTTCAGAACGTATGAATTCCCGAAAGTTTCACCTTTTCTTGGCAAGGTAAAGATGAGTGTTACCCAGATACAGTGTGGAACACAACACAATGTTATTCCAGATGAATGTCACTTTGTAGTGGATGTCCGTTCGAACGGAGAATACCGTAATGAAGAATTACTCTCAATCATACGTTCCAATGTTCTTTGTGATGTTAAGGCTCGCTCCTTTAAGCATCAGTGCTCTAGCATTTCCCTCAACCACCCCATTGTTGAACGAGGGAAAAGACTTGGTATTCAACTGTTCGGTTCGCCAACGACATCAAACCAAACCCGTTGTGAATTTCCCACAGTAAAAATAGGGCCAGGTGATTCTTCCCGCTCACACACGGCAGACGAATATATCAGGATATCTGAAATTACCGAAGCCATAAATACTTATATCAAACTTCTTGATGGATTAAAACTTTGACGCTTATGGCAACACTTTGGAATAAAGGTACCTCGGCCACTTCTCAGGTTGAACAATTTACGGTAGGTCAGGACCGTGTGCTTGACTTGCGACTTGCACGTTACGATGTTCAAGGCTCAATTGCCCACATTACAATGCTTGAAAAGATCGGGCTTCTAAGCAAAGAAGAACTTTGTAAGCTAAAAGAAGCTCTCGAAGATATACTCCCATCTATCGAATCCGGGGATTTTCATTTAGATGATAATGTGGAGGACATCCATTCTCAAGTGGAACTGTTACTTACCAAACGTCTCGGTGATGTTGGCAAAAAAATTCATGCTGGGCGTTCACGCAATGATCAAGTATTGGTTGATCTGAAGCTTTTCCTAAAAGACGAACTTCTTTCTTTAAGAAGTGAAATAGTCGCATTGTTTGACAAATTGCAAGCTTTGAGCGAAAAATACAAGGATGTACTGCTTCCTGGATACACTCATGCGCAAATAGCTATGCCATCTTCTTTTGGTTTGTGGTTTGGAGCCTATGCAGAGTCTTTGCTTAACGATATGTATATGCTGCGCGGAGCTTTTCATGTCATTAACCGCAACCCTTTAGGCTCCGCTGCAGGTTACGGCAATTCTTTTCCATTGGATAGAGAATTGACAACCGAACTACTTGGTTTTGCATCTATGGATTATAATAGCATTGCAGCCCAGCTTAGTCGTGGAAAGAGTGAGAAGTGCGTAGCATCTGCAATCGGATCCATTGCCCTAACGCTGAACAAGTTCGCTTCGGACTGTTGTCAGTATATGTGCCCAAATTTTGGATTTATACATTTCCCAGATTCGCTCACAACAGGTTCGAGCATAATGCCTCACAAGAAAAATCCAGATGTATGGGAAATGGTTCGTGGCAAAACAAACCGTGTGCTTGCCGTTGAGAACGAAATTGCAATTATGTGCAGCAATATGCCACATGGATATCATAGAGACTATCAACTATTAAAAGATGTACTATTTCCAGCCCTGGAGCTAATTCATTCATGCCTTGACATATGTTCATACATGCTTGACTATATTGAAATAAACGAAGACATCGTATCCGGAAAACTTTATGAGCATCTTTTCACGGTCGAAGAGGTAAACCGCATGGTACTTTTAGGAATACCATTTCGGGAGGCATACAAACAAGTCGGTCAGCAAGTAAACCAGGGAACTTTTCATTACAAGAAAAACTTTGAAACTACAATCAAGGCAAAAGAATTGCATCATACACATGCTGGATCGATTGGCAATCTTTGCAACGCACAAATAAAGGCACTTATGTTACAAGCCTTAGACTTTGATGCAAATGCATAAAGACTTAGACTATATTTTGTTGTTTCGTTGTATATTTGCGCCATGAAACACTACTCAATTTTTGCATTTATTCTCTTTTTCCTATTGTTGGCTTCTTGCCAGAAGGAAACATCAATCAGGGAAGATGGATACTACCTTGTCGACGAGGTAGTATTCTCCAGACACAATATCCGTTCTCCACTTTCAACCCCAGGTTCCGATCTTTCTCTGGTAACTCCACACCAATGGGTTGATTGGGGTGTGGAAGCAGCACATCTAACCCAAAGAGGTGGTCGCATCGAGCAAATGCTTGGTGCTTGGTTCCGTTCAGACCTCGGCACATTTGCTTCCCTAAATAGTGACAATTCGCTCTTTTATTCCAATTCAAAGCAAAGGACCATAAAGACGGGTGAAAAGTTTATCGAAGGTTTCGGACTGAGCTTGCCTCTGTATTATCGTTTCGATGATGATAGTATGGATCCTCTATTCAATCCGGCCTACCCGTTTATGAATGCCTCCTTAGAAAAGAAAATACTTGCTGATATGAATGCTATCGGTGGTGTAGAAGGCACTGTGGATGAGCCATACAAGGGCATACTTGCAGCCATCAAAGAGATTACGGATGAGATTCACTTTATGGAGGAAGTTATCGATTTCAAGAAATCTCCGTTCGCCAATGGAAAACTCGAGCACCTTCCATTGGATAATATGTCCATTATCCTTAGTGAAGGTCTAGAACCCGGAATGAAAGGAGACTACAAGCTTGTAAATAGCATTGCGGATGCTCTAGTGCTTCAGTATTACGAAACGGGCAAAGAATTTGGAAAGGATATTTCTGTTGAAGATGTTAGACGAATCGGCAAGGTCAAGACCATATATGATGAAGTCCTTTTTGCCAATCATACCACAGCCATCCTTGTATCCAATCCACTTGTCAAGAAGATAAAGGAAGAACTTACAGACCCAACTCGCAAGTTTACCTTCCTTTGTGGTCACGATTCTAACATAGCTTCGATTACAAAAGCTCTTGGTATGAAATTGCGTGAGACCATTGGGGCGGTTGAATTCACAAGTCCTATCGGTTCGAAGATAGTTTTCAGAAAGTATCAAAAAGATGGTTCTTTCTTTGTAAATGTCAACATCGTTTACGCTTCTGTATACCAATTGCGCGAGAGCAGTCCTATCAGCGTCCAGAGTCCTCCGATGATACTTCCGATAGATTTTGAAGGTCTGTCCCGAAATACAGACGGATTCTATAAAATGGAAGATGTAATCGAACGCTTCGATGATACTATCCAAGAATTTGAACGCATTGTAAATGAGTATTGAGTAAAGGCAAAATCGATTGATTGAAAGGCTGGCTGTCACCTCTTTCTTTGATTCAACAGATGTGGCATTCCTATCCCCTTCTTTCGAAGTTTCCTTCGATTGTTCAATGGTCGTTCAACTTGTTAGTTTGAAACCTTTTCTAAAGGTTTTGAATCTTTTCCGTCCTTGAGTTGCTGTATTAGATAGCATCTGGCATATTACGTATTCCAATCGTTCTGGAACGTTATGCCGGCTTTAGTTTCAATAATCTAAATTGCCACCTTCATACTAGGCTAGTTCGTATCGAAGATTTCTATCGAGACACCTTCCTTGCACCATACATTGCTCATTTCTGCCTAGTCAATAATCAGTTTGCCTGCGACAAGCATTTTGTCATAATATTTTCCACCTGTACGGTTGAAAACCATCTAAATTTTGAGGCTCTGCTACAATAGCGGATTCTGAGTTTGGTCTCAAAGAGTAGCAGCCTAAATCATATCTT
>JAGHTK010000042.1 GCA_018065435.1 Candidatus Alistipes equi | reverse complement strand
TTCTTGACTATCGTTCATTTTTTTACACTTTCTGTAATATTTCTATCCCAAGAAAATCAATCCGCAATTTAGGGCTTTGGACTTTTTAAAGTGGACTCATCCTTGTACGTGAAGAGAGTGTGAATCCACACGACATGCAGTTCACTTCGCAAAAGCCACACTCTATACATTTATCGATATTTCCCAATCCAAGTACGGGTAGAGCCTTGATATCCTTCAAATAGCACATATGGTCATCGTTAAAAATAACTCCCGGATTAAGAATTCCCTTCTGGTCAAAAGCCCGTTTAATGCGTTTCATATATCCAAACGCCTTCTCACCCCATTCCCTAATAACAAAAGGAGCCATATTACGTCCCGTTCCGTGCTCCGCTTTCAAAGAACCATCATACTTCTCTACGACCATTGCCACCACATCCTCAATAAGGGCTTGATAGCGCTTTTTATCATCTTCTGAAGAGAATGATTGGTTAATGATGAAATGGAAGTTGCCCTCAAGGGCATGCCCGTATATGCAAGAATCATCGTATCCGTGTTTATCAAGAAGTCTAGAAAGATCTTTTGTTGCACTCGGGAGATCCTCAATATGAAATGCCACATCCTCAATAAGAGAAGTCGTACCCAAAGGGCGCATACCTCCAACTGTTGGAAAAATACCCGAACGTATTCGCCAGAAACGTTCGACAGTTTCCTTATCGGAAGTAAAGACTACCCCATTTACTGTGTCAAAGTTTGCAAGCACCTCTGTTACAGCAGTGCTTCTATTTTGGAGTTCCTCTTCGGTAGTGGCCGTTAGTTGTATAAGAAGAGCCGTATCACCGCTATTATCAGACACACTCAGAAGCGAACGTCTATCCAACAGTTCCGCAGCCGAAACGTTTAGCGACTTTAATTCTACGACTGCTCGCGCGGCATCCTCTATGGAGTTAAAATAGATCATAGCCGAACAAGAATACTTCTCAATAGGAAGTGTTAACATCGTAACCGTACTTAAAAAGCCAAGCGTACCCTCGGAGCCAACCATAAGGTGGGCTATGATGTCAAACGGATCTTCATATGCAACAAATGGACGCAGATTGAGTCCCGTAACATTCTTGATAGAATACTTATATTCTATTCTACGTCGAAATTCATCATCTGAGATGATTTCACTGCGGATGGATTCGATTTCACTAAGAAGTTCCGGATGAGTTTTCCTAAACGAGTCACGGCTTTCAGCAGATAACGTATCGAGCACCGCGCCATTAGCAAGTACGATTCGTGCGCCAAGCAGAAGACGATCAGAATTGGCCCATACTCCACAACTCATCCCAGAAGCATTGTTTGCAACAATACCACCGACCATACAACTTCCTATTGACGCCGGGTCTGGTCCAAACTTTCGTCCTAAAGGGGAGAGAATTTGGTTTACTTTCGCACCAACAATACCCGGCTCAAGAGTTATTGTGTCTCCATTTATGGAGTATTTCTCCCATCCTTTGCCCGCAACCAATAGCACAGAATCACTTATCGATTGACCTGAAAGTGATGTCCCCGCAGCACGAAATGTCACAGGTACTGCACGTCTATAACATTTTTTTAGAATGTTACTGACCTCAGATTCCGAATCGGCAATAATCACTTTTTGGGGAATCAGTCTGTAAAAACTAGCATCCGTTCCCCATGCTATTCTTCGGATTTTATCCTTGTAAACTTTCATAGTCAAAAAGAAAAAAAACGTTCTAGCAAAATTAAACAATCCTAATATACGATATGTTCATACAAAAAGTAATCAGCAAAAAATTTTTGTGGTGAATTTGAAATTAAAAACTACAACATATTGATTTCACTTAAGGTACGTGACACAATCTATAAAAAAGCATACCTCAATAGCTCCATGATGTACGAATTATTCACTGTTAGAGAATATGTATATGCTGAAAGTACCCAGTTGGAAGCACATTGCTGTCTGTTGTCGGCACAAGTTGCGTAGTATGCAAAATCCCCAACTTTGTAAAGTTCAGCGAAGTTTGTCCGAGTTGGCAAAACTCACCAATTAATTTGATTCCTCTGAGACGGACTCCTACGAAGAATCTTGTCTGTTCGCACTGCAACAATTCACTCCAATACTATATTTTTTTACAAAAAAAGTTACCTTTGAACAATTATTTAGTAATCATTATCTACATGGAATCTTTTCTCATACCTATTCTTTTACTTTTGGGCGGAATACTTGTCGGTGTAATCATAAAGTCATTCTCGAAATACCTGTTTCTGCCATATACCGTAACTCTTTTCATTGTAGGTGTTATTGTAGGTCTTCTGTATCGTTTCGGGGCATTTGACGGACTTCCCGCACTGACGTTTGGTGTTGAGCGCGTGGCGAATATGGACCCTAATCTAGTATTGTACATTTTCCTACCAATACTAATTTTCGATGCTGCTTATGGAATGAACCTTCATGTTTTCAAAAAGACACTTTTCAATGCAACCATACTTGCAGGACCAGGGCTTGTTGTTTCGATGTTGCTTGTGGCTTGCTTCATTATGGCTCTTACATTGCTCTTCACAAATGGTGAGAGTGCATGGACCTGGTCGTTTGCCCTCATGTTCGGCGGTATGATAAGTGCAACGGACCCTGTAGCTGTCGTAGCGCTACTTCACGAGTTGAAAACAAGTCGACAATTTACAACGCTAGTAGATGGTGAATCGCTTTTGAATGATGGTACGGGTATCGTCTGCTTCATGCTCTTCTATGGAATTTACGCAGGAAATCCAACAGAGATGAACCCTATCACATACTTTACATGGGTATGTATTGGAAGTTGCATCATAGGATACCTCATTGCAAAAATCACACTATGGTTCATAACGAAGGTCAATACTGATGAAATGATTCAGAACTGCGCCATGATTATAGCCGCATACGTTACTTTCATCATCGCACAATTTACTTTCGATATTTCTGGTGTAATTGCACTTGTCGTATATGGGCATATTGTGGCACAACAGGGGAAACCTCTTTTCAGCACATCATCGAACCAATTCATTGGTAAATTCTGGGGACTTCTCGCACACATATCGAACACACTCATATTCATTATAGTAGGTATTATAATCGTTACGAAGGTAGATGTGACATGGATGAAAATCCTGCAACTCATACTCCTTTACATTGCTCTGAACCTTATACGTTACGCAATGATATTTTTATTCAAACCTGTCGTTCAACGTAATGGCTATGGTTTGTCAACAAAAGAAGCTTTGATTCTTGGATGGAGTGGTCTAAGAGGTGCTCTTGGAATGACCCTTGCATTAATGGTTGCTTATACAGAATCAATTCCTGAAGAAGTTCGCGATAGCATTCTTTTCTTCACGGCAGGAATCGTGACACTTACCCTTTGTATAAATGGCACTACAGCCAAAGGACTTCTAAGACGCTTGAATCTAATCAAAGGCGATAGCGTTGCCCGCAACAAAAGAGAGTACGAAATTAAGGAAGGATTGCGCAACAACTGCATCAAGTTTATTGATGATATGAAAAACAAGCAGGAACTTGCGGACACTAATTGGGATATAGTTGAAAAGTTCATTCCAGAAAAGACATTGGTTCCTGAAAAGAGCCTTGACAAGAAGGACTACAAGACAGAACTGAGACTAATGATTTTAAGCAAGGAACGTGACATTGTCAACAACATGTATGAACGCGGTGCAATAACGAAGTATTCATACCTAAAGCTCCTGGATTCTGTGGATGGACTCTACGATTACGAAGGTACAATGCCTCTTTCCAACAGAGACTCCGTAATCTCAATTTCCAGCAGTTACCTTCTTCAAGCGATGTTCTCTCTTATGAAGGCCGTAAGGATTAACATTTTCCAGAAACTTCTGCGTTCTATGATGCAATCCTCCATATCAAAGCAGTATGATCTTTGCAGCGGATTCATTTACTCGCAGAATAAGAGTAAGTCGCTCATAAACCATGTTGATAATCTCGACATAATAGAGCAAGACATTGAAAGTGAAGTTCTAAATAGCATCCGTGCGGAAATAGATATGAACATCAAACGCACTATGGATGTATTTGAAGAAATAAAGAAATACTTCCCAGATATATACTCTTTGGCTGTAACAGACAGAGCAGTGCGCCTGCTTCTGTCGCACGAACGTATGAAATTGAGTGAATGGCAGTACAACGGAATGCTTACCGAAGAGGAAAATGGAGTACTTTTGGCTGAAATAAACAGAAAACTTGAAAAATAGTCTGTGGACAAATGTGAAACATACAGGGAAATCCTAGTAGAACTATCCGGATTGTTCCTTCGTGAAAATGATCGTACAGTAAGGGAAGCTAGCGCAGCGGCGTTACTTCATTTCAAACTAGGTTTCTTTTGGACTGGTTTCTATAGAGTTGATGGCGAAAAACTGACTGTGGGCCCATATCAGGGCCCATTGGCATGTTTGCACATTCCCTTCGGGAAAGGCGTATGCGGTACAGCGTGGAAAGAAAGCCGCAGTATCGTTGTACAAGATGTGGAAGAGTTTCCCGGGCATATTGCCTGCTCATCGCTTTCCAAAAGTGAGATTGTTATTCCAATATGGCACAAAGGCACGATAAAGGGAGTTATTGACATCGATAGTGATCATCTAAATAACTTTGACGATACGGATAGGCGTTACCTTGAGTATATTAGCGCTTTGATGAACATATCAGTAAGGGCTGATATGAAAAAATATATCGAGCAGAATATCATTCCACTATATAGAAATTTTGATGCCGGACATGGTCCCGACCATGCAAAAAACGTTATCATTGAAGCGCTTATGCTTTCCTCGAGATATGATGTTGATCAGGAAATGATTTATGCAGCTGCAGCATACCACGATACGGGTCTTTGCACTGGACGTGAGACACATCATATAGAATCCGGACATATTATTCGTAATGATCGTGCCCTTTTAGAATGGTTTTCTTTGGAGCAGATTGAACAGATTGCTCAAGCGGCAGAAGATCACCGTGCATCAAGCGAAAGAGAACCGCGAAGCACCTATGGCAAAATTATTGCGGAAGCAGATCGTCTAATTGATTCCTCTAGCGTTATAAGGCGTGTTGTTGAGTATTCGCTTTCCAAATTCAAAGGCCTAAGTGATAAAGAACACATCGAACGATGTTGCACACATCTAAAAGAGAAATACGGCAATAATGGTTATCTAAAATTGTGGATTCCACACGGAAACAATGCCAGAAATTTGGAACAATTACGCCAGATAATATCTGATGAGGAACTTTTGCACGAAATAGTTCAAAAGAATTTTAAAAAGAAAAAAGAACAATGCTAATGTTTGATAGCGATTATCTGGAAGGATGTCTTCCAGAAATCTTAGAGGCACTTCAAAAAACTAATTTCGAACAGACTTCCGGGTACGGTAATGACAAATACTGCGAAAAAGCAGCAGAGATAATTCGTAAACTGTGCGCAAGAGAAGACGCCGACATACATTTTATGGTAGGCGGAACACAAACTAACCAAACGGTCATTGCGTCCATCCTAAGGCCATATCAGGGCGTCATTTGTGCCGACACAGGACACATAAACGTTCATGAAACAGGAGCGGTCGAAATGACTGGACATAAGGTTTTAGCTCTTTCGGCTCAGGAAGGAAAAATTACAGCAAAGCAGATTGAAAAGACGATTGAAAGTCATTACAGGGAAGATGGTCCTGAGCATATGGTTCAGCCCGCAATGGCATACATCTCTTTTCCTACTGAAAAGGGGACACTCTATACCCTTTCAGAGTTGGAATCAATTTCCAAAACATGTCAAAAACACCACATACCACTTTTCATTGATGGCGCTAGACTCGGATACGGACTTTCATCGCCCAAATGCGATGTAACGCTTCAAGACATTGCAAGGCTATCGGATGTATTTTATATCGGTGGCACAAAGCAGGGAGCGCTCTTTGGCGAGGCTGTTGTATTCTGCAACAGAAATCTTTCTGTTGATTATAGATATTTCATTAAGCAGCACGGAGCAATGCTTGCAAAAGGCAGATTGCTTGGTATGCAGTTCCAAACGCTTCTTGAAAATGGTTTATACTTCGAAGTTGCAAGACGAGCGGACCTTCTCGCGCTAGAAATACGAAAAGCTTTTGAAGAAAAAGGCTACAAAATGTTTACTGATAGTTACACGAACCAGCAATTCCCGATTCTTCCAAATGAGACTATTAAAAAACTTAAGGAGAATTTCTCATTCGAAAATTGGGTAAAAGTTGATGAAAAACGCACCGCTGTACGCTTCTGTACAAGTTGGGCTACAACCCAAGAACAAGTCCAAACGCTTATACAAGAAATCAAAACACTATAGATATGAAAAAGATAATTGCATCGAATGAAGCACCTGCAGCAATAGGTCCTTATTCACAGGCTATTATGCTTAACGACACACTTTACATTTCGGGACAACTTCCAATATCGGCCACCACAGGAGAAATGCCAGAAGATATCGAATCACAGACAAGGCAGTCTCTTCTAAACATTGGTGCAATACTTAAAAGCGCGTCACTGACGTACGAGGACGTGGTGAAGACTACCGTACTTATGACCGATCTAAGTGATTTTGCAAGGATGAATGCAGTTTATGCTGAATTTTTCAATGAAATGAAGCCTGCAAGAGCATGTTTTCAAGTTGCCGCTCTACCGAAAGGTGCAAAAATTGAGATTGAAGCCATAGCGGGCAAGTAATTCGCCGTTCAGAGACGTTTAAAATTCTAAAACAAGCATTTCAAAATCTATGAAAAATAAAATAGCCTCATTTCTAAAGAATGTGATTGATTCAAATGGCAAAGACTTTCCATGGAAGTCACCGATGAAAGTGCTAGAGATGGCACATAATTCAAATTTGCTTAATGATCAAGAAGCAAAAATCTTATGCTACATACTTTTGTGGGGAGAACAATTTTGGAAAGAACTTGAAATGTCAGTGTCAGAGTCGAGCACCGAAAGCCCAAAAAACATATCAAAACTGATTCAAGACAAATGCAAATTGAATGCTACGGTTTCAAAAAAATTCGGAGAAGTTTTTTCAGAACTATTTGCCAATGAAAATCAGAAAAAATGGCAAACTATGGATGAGGCTGGATTTAAGGAATTTTGTAGTATGAAATGGGACATGGACTGGCAGGGTGAATATACATGGTATGTTGATAATGTCCATATAGACTGTGATGGATGCGCTGAAATATGTTTCAAAGTCAAAAACAAAACAAAGTTTCGTGATCTAGTTCAGCCATTGCTAAATGAAAATTCTTTCGTTTCAAGCGAGGACATTTTCGAATATGTTTCCAAAAAAATATCGAGCCTGCTGGACGATGGTTTTGAGCAATACTGCTCATCTGATGATTATTATCCACCAGTAGCTGAAGACTTTGATGGCGAGTATTATATAGAAGATTTCGTAAAAAAGTTCGGACTTGATATAGTTAGCATTACATACGAGGGGTGTACCGGAGATTATGAACCTAATTTCTGATTTGATAGACATATCGTTAGATAAATGCAAAACAAGAATTTTTCAGCATAACTAAAAAGAACAACATAGATTATAACCATGGACTTTTGACAAATTTGAACACACCTAATTATGCAGAACAAGAAAACAAAGAAAAAAACTTCAAAGCAACCTAAGCTCAACAATTATATCTGCCCAGAATCCATGACACTTGAGCAATGGCAGATTGCGTTACGACAGCAGCAAGCACAAAACGAGCATTTCAACATAACGCCTAAGAAAAATGGTGTGTATTATGTACAGAGCGAGCATTCAAAACATGAATACAAAGTTGTTTACATGGGTGTGAAAAGTCCATGGAATTTCTGCTCATGCATGGATTTTAAGACATCCGGACTTGGGACATGCAAGCACATCGAAGCTGTCAAACTTAAAAAACACGGCAAGAATCCGCCAATACCTTCATATACTTCCGTCTATTTGGATTATAGGGACCATAGAGCCGTAAAGATAAGAATAGGTACAGATGATTGTGAAGCCTTCACCACACTAGCCGCAAGATATTTTCGAAAAGATCTTACGCTTAAAAAAAAATCATATTTCACATTTGGAGAATTTCTACAAAAGGCGAAACAAATCAACGATTCCTTTAGATGCTATCAAGACGCACTTGATTTTATCGTCGAAAATAGGGAACGTAAAAAACGTAACACGCTAATTGACAATAAATATACCGACACTGAACTAGATAGCCTTCTTAAGACAAAGTTGTATCCATATCAAAAGGAGGGAATCCGTTTTGCAGCAAAAGCCGGTAAAGCAATCATTGCGGATGAAATGGGTTTAGGAAAAACCATACAAGCTATCGGAGTAGCAGAACTGCTAAGACGTGAAGGACTCATTACATCCACCCTGATTATAGCACCAACATCATTAAAGTACCAATGGAAACGCGAAATCGAAAAATTCACTGAAAATGCAGAAGTAATCGTGATTGAAGGAGGCCCACTCAAGCGCACGGAAATGTATTCTATACCTGTTCCATACAAAATCGTATCATATAATTCTGCTTGCAATGACATCAAACTAAATGGCAAATTGGAATGTGACCTTCTAATTATGGATGAAGTCCAGCGACTTAAGAACTGGAACACGCAAATATCCAAAGCGGCAAGATGCATTTCATCGAACTATTCGGTCATTTTATCTGGAACTCCTCTTGAGAACAAGATTGAAGAACTTTACTCCATCGTCGAATTTGCAGACCAGTACGTTCTTGCTCCTTACTACAAATTTAGAAACGATTGTATTATAACGGATGAAATTGGAAAAGTCATAGGATACCAAAATCTGAACGCTGTAGGGAAGAAACTCAAAGACATCATGTTAAGACGGCGAAAAAAGGATGTTAACCTTCAATTACCAGCACGAATGGATAAAACCGTGTTTGTTCCTATGACCGGAAAACAGATGGACATACACGAAGAATTCAAAAATAGCGTAGCTCAAATTGTGACGAAGTGGATAAAATTTCACTTCCTCAGCGAGACAGATCGTCAACGTCTGATGAATTGTTTGTCTCAAATGAGAATGGTATGCGATAGCACCTTCATTTTGGATCAAAAAACAAGAAACGATACCAAAGTCGATGAAGCTCTAAATATTATTACACAAGTAATTGAAGGATCTGATGATGGTAAGGTCGTGGTTTTTAGCAGTTGGGAAAGGATGACGCGGCTTATAGCACAAGAACTTGACAAAAGAGAGTTTCTATATGAAAATTTGCACGGCGGTGTGCCATCAGCCAAGCGTAAGGATCTCGTTTCAAATTTTACCGACAATGCTCAATGCAGGGTATTTCTATCGACCGATGCCGGCAGTACTGGATTGAATCTACAGGCAGCAAGCACCATAATCAATCTTGATTTACCATGGAATCCCGCCGTATTGGAACAACGCATTGCCCGCATCTATAGAATAGGACAAAAAAAGAATATACAGGTAATCAATCTTGTGTCTGCAAATACTATAGAAGAATCAATGATTGGCAAGCTAAAATTCAAGACATCAATGTTCGAAGGAATTCTAGATGGTGGTGACGATGTAGTTTTTGCCAACGATGATAAATTCTCAAAAATCATGGAACTTGTTGGAGAATATGTTGAAACTCCAAGTTCCGATGCTGAAAAACCTGAGCCATCATGTACTACAGTTGAAACAAGTGATCTGGAACCTGTAAAAGAGAATCCAATTCAAGAAGAATCACAACAAGATAAATATACGGAAAACGACAAAGAAGATTCTTTTGCAGAACAATCTTACGAAAAGGAAACGACGCAAGGAAGTCTGCTTGACCAGGGCATATCCTTCTTCTCAAATCTTGTAGAAACCTTAAAATCACCTGAAAAGACATCAAATCTTTTGAATGAAATTATTGTTGAAGACAAGGAATCTGGAAAAACATCAATCAACATACCTATTAAAAATAAGCAGACTCTAAGCGATGCGCTATCACTTTTGGGAAAATTTCTCTCGAAATAGCAGATATTTTTTTGTAATGATATGTTTAATGCATAATTTTGCTGAGCAATTTTAAATATTTTTAAAAATGAAAAAGATTTTATCTATCATTCTTGTATTAGTTGCTGTCACATGTTTCTTCTCCTGCAAAGAGAATGAGACTATAGTTGAACATCTTTATTATGGAGTTGATTATAGTCAGATTGATGGTGAACAGAGTTATGTTCTTTCATTTGTAGATGAAATGAATGCTGCCATTTCCCAATATACAGGTCATGTAGACGTTGAGTCTAAGTTGATAAACACATTCCGTCTAGTGTGCGAGAAGTATAATACTGGTAAACTTAATGGTACTGTAATATTGTGCAGAAGTGACAAAGTTGAAAGTGGAAGACTTGTCGATCCTATCACAGTTGCAGAATTTGAATTTAGATAGGACTCTGAGATTTTTTGCACTATGTGCTAGAAATACTAGATAGCATTTTATTCAAAGAGCGGACTTTTTTCAGGTCCGCTCTTGAAATTATAAATCGTGGTTGACTACATCCCTTTATTTTTGGTAAAACCCTATAGAGATGAATGTAAACATGTCAGGCAGGCATAACCTTGCATACTCTCCACTATGACTTCCGTCCGTGACATGCAGATTTGCACACGGAAAATCTAGTTCCTTCATCAGAGCATAGATCATCATGTCTCCTTTGAGCATATAATCATCATCACCACAATAAAGTTTCCAACGTATTGTACCTATCTTTTGTTGGACATCCTTCGGAGCCTCCTTCAAGAATTTGCACATATCATTGTCCAAAATATGCTGAAGATATTCCGGCTCAAGATTCTTCTTCTTTGTCGCATCCGAATTCTCGGCACCACGTCCAAACAGGGGACATGCCGAACCGAACATCTCTGGATGATGCATAGCATAGATAAAAGTTGCACCACCTCCCATCGACACGCCTGAGATGGCTCTTCCATTACGATCGGTACGAACCTTATAGTTTTTTTCTATGAAGGGAATGAATTCCTGAAAGAAAAAGTCTTCGTATTTCCATGAATCATAGTTGAAGTAACCCTGATGTTTTCCGCGACGAGTCTTTGGATCGTCACCCCTACCATCCATCATAACAAGAAGCATTGGATGCGCCATTCCTCCTTTGATTCTCCAATCAAGAATCGTTTGGATGCCATAACGTTTGACCCATATATCGGAATACCCTCCCGCGCCATGGAAAAGATAAAGCACCGGATAGTCACTTCCCTCGTCATATCCGTCAGGCAGATAAACCGTATAGCGTCTTTCGGCTCCAAGTATTTTGCTTTGTATTGTACACTTCTCAATACGACTTTTAGCATGAATGGAACCAAAAAGAGTAATCAACATGATTACGATGAACAAAATTCTTTTCATATCAAAAAAATGTTTTTATTCTGGTAAGTAAACTCCGTCCTCTTTCAGTTTTGAAATGAGTTCATTCACATCTAATTTTTTTGGTTCTACCGCTTTCTTAACAGAAAGTGCAGCGGCAGTTCCTGCAGCCTGTCCCATAGCAAAACATGGTGGAATGACACGGATAGCAGCCATAACAGGACGTTCAGCTGCGGCACATCTTCCTGCAACAAGCAAATTGCTTACCTTCTGTGGAAGTAGTGCACGATATGGAATATAGTATGGATCGTTCGTATTTCTTGCAACATAATCCACATAACCCTTCTTGTGGATATCCATATGGTTTGCGCAGCAGAAAATAGGATCAGGATATTTTACTGAATTCTTTGCGTCCTCCGTGGTAACATTGTATTCTCCAAGTACACGACGTGTTTCTCTCACACCAAGTTCAGCAGCTGTTGCTGCAAGAGTACAATTTTGACATCCGTCCACATATTTTCTAAGGAACTTCACAATTTCCTGAATCTGAAAACGTCCGTCGACCTCGGCATCTGTAACTTGTTTTGGATCCAGGCCATCTACGCCGTCGCTTTGTGCCATGTTAACAGTATATGAACCGTCCAAGTTTTCGAACAATGCAATCTTGTTTCTCCATGATGGGAACTCTCCAGCCTCACGTGCAGCCTTGATCTCGTTCATATACCACTGTCCTTCATAGTCACCATTCTTAAGACACTTTTCATTGTGAGCATCCATTTTGGCCTTGTCCACACCACGTACAGTAAAGAATAGTGATACGGCCTGAATTCCGTTCTCTCCATCACCATATACATACGGAGCACCCGACTGATATGCTACATCGCCATCACCCGTACAGTCTATGTAATTCTTTGCAGTAATTTTCCAGACGCCGTCCTTAGTTGCAAAATATGCAGCCGAAATCTTATCACCGGACATATCAGTCTTCATGAAAAGAAGGTGATAATATAGGTTTACACCAGATTCTACACACATTTCTTCTGCCGTTCGCTTAAAGCATTCGTAATCGAAAGTGGTAAGTCCATGATGGCCCTTGTTACGATATGCAGTGTAGGAACCTATTTTGTAATTCAACGGATGAATTGCGCCTCCTTTGGCAACCATTCTATTGACAAATTCCTCAAAGACACCTCTGATAAGCAAAGTTTTACCATCAGGTGTAGTAGAAGACATAAAAGGAGCTACCAAACCGGTTGTTGCCATACCGCCCAACAAACCATTCTTTTCTGCAAGAATGGTATTTGCACCCGTTCTAGCAGATGCAATAGCAGATGCTATACCTGCAGGACCACCACCTATAACAAGGACATCACACTCTAGTGTTCTTGTAACAGGAAGTTTTACGCTATTGTTATCACATGACACTATCAATGTCAAAATCAACAACAATAATGATAATTTAATTTTCATGCTTTCAATTTTTATGATTATTCACGTAAATATTTTTTGAAGAAATTCCATACAACCATCGGGTAATCTAAATCATTAAGCGATAGTCTGTGACCACAGCCTACGATTTCATAAAGTTGAACTTCTATCCCACCATTATACTCAGAAGAGAAAATGTGAACCTTTACTTGTCTAGAATCTTTATTAAGAAGTGGCAATTCTGTAACTTGTTCAGATGTGCAACGTGCGGCTATAGCCCAATTTGAGACTGCAAGCGGAACGGAAATATATGGTCCCCAACGCTTATCCGAAAGATTTCCATCCCAATACGATGTTTTGTCTGCCGTTCCATGAATTTCCATAAGCGGAACGCCCTGTTTCGGTGTCAATTCTCTATACATCCACTCCATTGTAAGGCCAGAAAGTGGTGCCAACGCACGGAAGAATTTGGGTTTCAAATAAGCAAACAAATAACACATTTCTCCGCCATTTGAATGACCCGTGCAGAATACATTTTCTTTGCTTAAATCGTATTCCTTACACAATTTCTTTGTAAGATGACATATAAAAGCTACATCATCAACCTTAAAATCCTTTTGAAATGCATATCCTACATTCCATCCGTATTTACCAGTTGGATCTTGTGCCGCCAACGGAACACATAAAACAAACTTCTCTTGATTAGCAACTTGCAGAAATCTTTCATACTTTGGATTTCTGTTATTATAGCCATGAAGATAAAAAACAAGAGGCGCATTTTTTGGAAGTCCCTCTGGTACATGAACATAATAAGATCTTTCAATCCCCTGATAGGAGATTTTATGAAGATCTCTGCCGTGTTCCGCAGCACTGGACACGGTCGTTATCGTAAGGATAAAAACTAAAAGTAAAACTGTAAATTTACGAAGTATCATATAGAACAAGGTTTACCTTTTTATTTGATTTTACAAGATAGTCATAATTGGTGTAAAATTGAAAAATTAGAGCATCTTAAAATTTCCAGAAACAAAAATTCAAAAGCAAACATGTAACTACTCAGTAGGATTTTTTAATGCTTGCTGCTTTTTCCCGTAATTATTGTGCCTAAATTCATTTTTGTACATTAGACAAACAGAAAGCAATTTCTC
>JAGHTK010000033.1 GCA_018065435.1 Candidatus Alistipes equi | reverse complement strand
TTCCCCTGTTCCCTTATCTTCTGGAACTGATCAGTATCTACTGGGTATAGGAATTCACTCATTTTTATTTGTTCTAAATGTAGATTGTTTTACTTGCAACCATTTTTTGTGGTAGTATTGCAATAATACATAATTTTTCGCAATTCTTAGTCGTTTTCAATAAGTTTTCGAGGCTATTTCGTTACTATTTCCTTAAAAAACGGCTACCCGCACAGTTGTTGAAATAGAGTTGTAGTGGATTTTTGTCTTTGTTGTAGACTGAATAATTTCGACAAATATGATAAGTTTGAGTGTGCCCCATTTTTTTAGAAGAAATGGCTTCAGAATGGTTATTCTTCCAAAGATAATTCCCTAAAGAGCTCGGATTCAATATCAGTAATGGTAGCTATTGATAGTCGATTTTCGTCTTCCATTACAAGTTCCTTTCGGTATTCGTCCCATTTTTTTACTCGTCCCTCATATTTTATGTAGTGACCGCCCTGCTTTTTTGAATCCTGCATAAAATATGTGATTCTTACATATGGCATAAGGGATATGTTCAAAAGAATGAAGTGAAGTTTGATATCCAACAAGTGTTCGCGTTGCTCGTCCAGCTCTTTTTTTACATCGGTACTTCTTTCTCTTTCACTCAGAGCGGCATCGTGACCCGAAAGCGCGGCGAATGGAGCAAATTGTGCGGCGCGTGCCAGATTAGACATCCTTGGATGTCGCTTGAATGTTGGGTGGGGTAGTTCCACAATCTCTTTATACTTCGCGTTCATGCCTTATGCCCTCCTATTTCAGCGTTACGTTTTCGGCCCGTTGCTCCTTCTTGAAAGTTTGTTCCCTTGAGGATGGAGTTGCGCCCGAACCTTTCTTCTATTTCAATAAGAGCCTTCTGCATCAAACGCTCTTTTTTCTTTTCTTCGGCTGAGCGTTGCATTTCTTTACGAATCTGTTCCACGTCGGAAAAAAGATCTGCCTGGAAGGCTTGCGGTGCTACTTTATTTGCGTCCTTTTCTTGAAGAAGTTTTGCCAGGGTAAGGGTAATTCTGCGTATTAGAAGATTTTGATTAACGATACGCTCGAAAAGTTCCATAAAGGCATTTGTGATTTCTCTTGATGAGCAGGTTGCTTCCTTCAGATTTAAGCTATGGTGCCCACTTTTTGGAACTTCTCTTCCGTAATAGTCCTTAGAAATTTCTCCAGTATAGCCTTTTCTTTCTGTTTCGGATTTGAAACTTTCAGCATCATAATTTATATGAAGAATGACTTGTGAGCAAAGGAGATGCTTTCGAAAGAGGTCCATCGCCATCCTATCGGCCATTTCCTTTACGATAGTTTTGGCATGCTTCATATCGTACGCAACGGAGAGAACCTGACTTGAAGAAATAGTAGAACTCTCTGGATGATATGACTTGATATCATATATGGTACATGGTTCATATCCCCATGCATGGTCTATTAATAGTTCGGCATTTACTCCAAAAAGCTTATAGAGGAGTTCTTCGTTCTTTATCGAACAAAGTGCAACGTCTCCCATTGTAACCATTCCGTGATTCTTTAGCGTTTGGGCTATTGCCGTACCCACTCTCCAAAAGCGTGTAAGCGGAGTTAAATCCCACATCTGCTCACGATAGGTTCTCTCATTAAGCGATGCAATGCGAACTCCGTTTTTGTCAGCCTTCGTATACTTAGCCTTGATATCCATTGCTATCTTCGCTAAATAAAGATTTGTACCGATGCCTGCCGTGGCTGTGATGCCGGTTGATTGAAATATGTCCAGGATGACATTTCGGGTGAACTGCTCGGCCGTCAGGTGACTCGAGGGAAGATACTGCGTAAGATCCATGAATACTTCATCAATCGAGTAGACATGAATGTCTTCCGGTGCAACGTACTTAAGATAGATGGAGTATATCTTTGCGCTATATTCAATGTATTTGGCCATACGTGGTGGCGCTGCGATGTAGTCTATCTCAATGGATGAATCCTTTAGAAGTTCTTCATTGAGGTAGGATTTTGATAAAAAGTGTCTGCGCCCTGAGGCTCGCAGCCTTTTTTGATTCTCTTCGCGCACTTTGGCAATAACTTCAAAAAGACGTGCACGGCCAGGAATTCCGTAAGCTTTCAAAGATGGTGATACGGCCAGACAGATTGTCTTTTCCGTGCGGGAGATATCTGCAACGACAAGATTCGTTGAAAGCGGGTCTAAGCCCCTTTCAACACATTCCACGGATGCGTAGAAAGACTTCAAATCAATTGCAACGTATGTTCGTTCACTCCTGTTCAAGGCTGTAATTTTCTGTTGCGAATTTACGTTGTAAGAAGACTCTTTTCAAGTCTTAAAAATATTTTTCACAGGCAGGTGTCAAATTTTTTTTATTCTTTCTCTACTGCGGTTTTTACGCTATTGTGTGATGCTTCTTAATATTGATTCACGTGAAACAACATGAGCCCTTCCACGCTTAAGAAATCGTCTTACCATAGCGTACTTTTCGGTGGGCATTAGTGGCTTCCCGGATTTTGAAATTACATAAACCATTCTTGTTTTGTTTTTAAGTTAAACAAGTTCGTGTTTGCATTGTAAGTGTGGTCACGAACAACCCAGTTGTGTGACGCTTGCCAATGTTGATTGGTGTTTTAAATTGCAGCATAAGTCGCTTTCGCTTCTTTTAGCCTGGGTCCCAAGAGCTTGGATCGGGGACAAGCTCACATAAGTGCCTATGTATTCTTCCTGGGCGAAAGCTCCCTATAGTTATTCTGGAGGCTTAGGCTAACCCGCTTCGCAGGTGGGAATAACGCCACCTTTTTTACGTAAGCGAAACTTGAGTAATTGTATTGTTTTTATCACTACCCACAAATATACTTCAATTCCCGCAATATCACGAACATATTGTAAAAAATAATCCGGGCCATAAAGCTCGGACAAAACGTACATCGGTATGCGAATGATAAAGCATACGTTGTGCTCACTAGCCTGATAATATTACTTGTCATCGTAGTGACCATATGATGACAATACCGCTACATTGACAATACCGCTACATTGACAATCTCTTCTTTAATCTCATATATAAGCCGGTGCTTCTGTGAGATGTGGCGAGACCACTGCCCTGAGCGATCTCCGCTTAATGCCTCCGGCCTGCCGGTGCCGGTTTTCGGATGCTCTTGAAGTTCGCCAAGTAATTTGCCTGCCTTCTTGAATGCGGCAGGTTCTGATTTCTTCAGTTTTGCAAGATCTTCAAGAGC
>JAGHTK010000027.1 GCA_018065435.1 Candidatus Alistipes equi | reverse complement strand
ATTTCCCCCCACGAGGAGCAGTATAACTAGTTCTCCCAGAAGGTGTCGTGTTTTTTGTGGAAGAGTTGGAACTCGTTGTCGATTTTTCGGCTGATGAATTTGCAGAATTTCCGAAACAACGGCTGCATGGGTGCTTTGAACCGACTTCATCAATAGAGATGGCTTTTACTGAGGAAGAATTGGCGAGGTAGGAACAGGATCTGGATTTATGATATGCAGAGCCGGATGGAGTCACATATACCGTGTCTTTCTTGGCTTTGGAAGAAAGAGAGGAAGACTCGGACGCAGCTGAAAGAAAACCCGCTGTTGTCGCAACCTCTTGAGTATTTTGCTGGGGGTGACTTATTATTTCTTCCCGACCACTACTAAACACTATCTTTGAAAGCTCTGATTTTGAAATATGACATTTCACAGTTTCGTTCGGATAGTGGCAGATGATTTCTGACACAAATACCTCTTCAATATATACAGGGGCGGTCCTGCCATCAATAAAATACAGGATATCAGTATTGTCCTGAGCATTGGAAAGTGCGCAGATAAACAATGATAAGATGATGGCAACAAATTTTTTCATATTCTCATCATTTTACTGGTTATTTTTGCTTTCTCTCAATTCGTCCAAGTAACTTGCAGTAATGACACCAGAAGGCAACGCTATTATTGCAACGCCAAATAGAGAGGAAAGCATACTAATAAAACGTCCTATATCTGTTGCAGGACATAAGTCTCCATACCCTACTGTAGTTAGCGTGACTGTAGCCCAGTATAGAGCGTCAAAAAAATCGTGGAATGTCTGGGCCCCAGTGACTGGGTTAATGTGTGGTTCAACGTTGAACATTATTAAGGCCGTCAAGAAAACATAAAAAACAGCTATTCCTAATACGGCCAGAAGTACTGTTTTTTCCTTCTTAATCACTTTCCAAAGAATATCAAGTTTATCAGAATACCGGACAAACTTTAATAGACGGAATGTCCGAAATACTCTTGAAACCCTGAAGAGTTTGAATCCGGATCCAATCACATTCAGTCCTGGAAGTATAGACAAAATGTCTATGACGGCCATAGGGGTCAATGGATATAAAACAAACGACCACCTCTTCCTGTTCAGTTTATAGTCTGCGGAAAGCCATCGAAGAAGATAATCCACAATAAAGATTGTTACGGTAATTTGTTCAATAATGCTGAAACAAGGCTTCTCTTCAGCGAACATCAGGGGGAAAATGCTCACGGTATTTTTTCCCTTATTTGTTTCATTTTCTGAAAGTAAAGAAGAACGTTAGACTTTTTTGATGCGAAATATCATTTTAGGAGCATGTTGTCAAGAGAGAGTCCGACGAATGTGGTATCCCAATGTTTGTGATGCGATATTATCCCGGCAGCTTTCTCCTGTAGGACCTTGATGTTAATCTTTTCGGGATTCCGCTTGACCTCTCCGAGAACCAGTATTCTGTCCGTCTCATTTATCGCTACGAGGTCTATTTCCTTATCCTCTCCGGGAGCTCCGTTAGAGCCTTTCTTCCAATAATTCGTAACTATATTATACTCTCCAGTCTCGCTGTATGCCTGCCTGAACCACTTTTCAAGGACAAATCCGGAGAACGTCTCATAGTCTGCTTCTATCTTCTGGCGTACATAATCCATGTTCCCGATTTCAACTGCACTGCGGTACTTGTATATGAAACGAAACCAGAAGCTGAGGAAATTGTCATCGAGATAATATCTCATATTCCTCGACTGCTCGCCGGACAGATACGGACGAACTCTGGACACAATGTTGAAATCCGTTTCCAACTTGTCCAGATAACCTCCTGTCTCGAAGCCCACATAGCTGGTCATATCACCCCTGTAGGTCTTGCCTCCGGCCAATGCTGAGAGCACAGAGAAATAGTTGCCATAGTCTCTGCCGAACTCATCGGAAAGGAGTTCCCGGCCTTCGTCGATAAAGTATGAACCAAGAGAAAGCACGGCTTTCAGGATGCCATCCTTGGTATATGCCCCTTGGGACATCAGCAACTCGACATACTTTGCAACGCCTCCTGTGACCATATACAGTGTTAGAAGGTCGTCTGGTGTGAAGTCTGGATTGTGGTCCCTCAGAATGGCCGTCAAGGTCTGTGTGCTGAAGGCCTTTATTTTGAATCTAGCGGTTGCCCTACCATATAGGGGTTCTTCCTTGTCATCAAATATCTTCTTCATCTTCGAGTAGATGGATCCACAGATGACAAGGTTTATCCTGCTGCTCTCCTTGTTTGCATCCCATACGTCCTG
>JAGHTK010000080.1 GCA_018065435.1 Candidatus Alistipes equi | reverse complement strand
AAAGATGGACAACCGAAATAACAGCAAGGGACAAAATGTACCTCGAAAAACTTGGAATTGAGTCAATAAAATAATTAAGTGCAGATTATTTAACTTTTAGGCTGGGAACTTCAAAAACACCCCCTTCGCGGAGCCTCATACAACGCTTCTCAAGAAAGTG
The DNA here is from genome assembly GCA_018065435.1 of Candidatus Alistipes equi. Taxonomy (GTDB): domain Bacteria; phylum Bacteroidota; class Bacteroidia; order Bacteroidales; family Rikenellaceae; genus Alistipes; species Alistipes equi. The sequence continues at coordinate 19,796 of JAGHTK010000080.1, read as the reverse complement.
GTAGTAAAATCGTATGTATATCGTATAAAATGCGTGGGTCGTAATTTTTCAACAGGTTTTGGCTTTGAAAATGAATTTTGGTGCGTATCTCCTCTTTTTTTGTCCTAATGCTTTTTGAATGCTGTTTTTTTGCATAATTATTTGTATATTCGTATGGTGTAAAATTTTGTTATTATGAGAAAGAAAATATTTTGCTTTTTAATGCTTGTTTCGGCTGCGTTAATCCCTGTTCAGGCACAGATGATAACGGAAAAAACGGGCAAGGTTATTACAGAGGTTGAACTTGAATCAGACCTAGTTGTAGTTGGAGGTGGTCTTTCGGGATTGTGTGCAGCCGTTGCAGCCGCACGCCATGGGGTAAAGGTCATCCTCGTTCAGGATCGTCCGATGCTCGGAGGAAACACTTCAAGTGAGATTCGTATGGGTATCTGTGGCTCTAGAACTCACCATACATACGAAGCTGGTATAATGGAGGAACTCCAGTTGAAAAATTTCTATTATAACCCTCAGCAACGCTATACGATGTGGGATGATGTTATGTATGGAACAGTTGTTGAAGAAAAGAACATAACGCTTCTTCTTAACACATCGGTTAATGACGTTGTGATGGAGGGCGACCGTATCGCAGCTGTCAAGGCCTGGAACATAAACGCATACACGAAGTATACGATTAAGGGTAAACTCTTTGCAGACTGCTCGGGTGACAGTATTTTGCGCCTTTCAGGAGCTAAGTACAGAATGGGTCGCGAACTTCCATCAGAGTTTAATGAAACCTTCCTTTCTGAAGGAAATGATGCTCACACGATGGGCAACTCCATTCTTATGCAGTTCCATAAGACGGATGTTGACCGTCCTTTCTATGCTCCTAAGTGGGCTTACCACTTTACAGATGAAGATTTCAAAGAACTCAAGATTAAGTCTGATGTTTTGAAACATAAGGAAATAAAGACTGTTAGTGATAAGATTGATTCATACAGAATTCGTAGCGTTGTTACAGGTCGCGATAGTTTGAAACTTAATTACAAGATTATTCATCGTATTCATGACAACAATTTCTGGTGGTGCGAGTTCGGAGGACAGCTCAATACCATTTCAGATGCAAACGAAATACAGTTCGAACTTAAGCGTATTGCTTATGGTATCTGGGAGTATATGAAGAATCATCCTGATAAGCGTGCCAAGGATTATGAACTTGACTGGGTCGGTTCACTTCCTGGCAAGCGTGAATCTGCTCGCTATGTTGGTCCGTATATCCTAAATCAGACAGACATTATGTCCGGCGGACATTTCTCGAACGTGATTGCTTATGGCGGTTGGACTTTGGATGATCATGATTATCATGGTTTCCACAACAAGGGTCTTGCAAGTACTGAATACTTTCCTCCTATACCATTCGGAATTCCGTTTAGCTGTCTCTATTCAGTAAATGTTCCTAACCTTATTTTTGCTGGACGTAATATTTCCGCAACACATATCGGTTTCTCTTCGACACGCGTTATGGCTACATGCGCACTTCTTGGACAGGCAGCAGGTGTAGGTGCATACGTTGCACTTAGAGAAAATATTACTCCTGCCGAGGTTGATAAAAAATACATTGCAGAAGTACAGAGCATTTTGGAAGATGACGATTGTATGCTACCTTTCCGTTGGCGTAAGATTTCCGATTTGACGGCTTCTGCCAAGACGGATGCAAAGAATGAAATTCTAAAGAATGGTATTGATCGTAACTGGATTAATGCGGATGAAACTCCTCAGGACAATGGTGTTTGGGTAGCCTCTAACGAAGATATTACATACACTTGGAAAAAGCCTGTAACAATCTCGGGTGTGCGTCTTGTATTTGATTCCAACTTCGTATATCGTGGCAAGCGTATGCGCAAGCTCGAAGGAACGATGGAAAGGGTAGACATGCCTAAGATGATGGTAAAAAGCTTTAGAATTGAGTCATGCGATAAGAAGGGTAACTGGACAACTCTTTATGAGGATACGAACAATATTCTTCGTCTTCGCAAGATTTCTTTTGCACCAGTTGAAACTAAGGGCTTGCGTCTTGTAGTTGTTTCTTCATGGGGAGGAGAAAAAGAAAAGGCTCATGTATTTGGATTTGATGCACTTTAATTGAATTTATCATATGGACTGCTGTTTGGCTCAATGCGTCAGCAGCAGTCTCTTTTATTTCACTTTATGAAAGGAATTGTACTTGCCGGAGGATCTGGCACACGCCTTTATCCTATAACAAGAGGAATCAGCAAGCAACTCTTGCCGATTTATGACAAACCGATGGTATTCTATCCGATATCTGTTTTAATGCTTGCGGGCATTAGAGATATATTGATTATTTCCACACCATATGACTTGCCAGGTTTCAAAAGGTTACTTGGAGATGGAAGCGATTATGGCCTAAGACTCCAGTATGCTGAGCAACCTTCTCCAGATGGTATCGCACAGGCTTTTTTAATAGGTCGGGAATTTATCGGAGAGGATAGTGTGTGTTTGATTCTTGGAGATAATATATTTTACGGACAAGGATTTACCGGTATGTTACGAGATGCACGTTTGTGCGCTGAAACGCAAGGCAAGGCTTGTATATTCGGATATTCGGTGCCTGATCCAGAGCGATTTGGTGTGGCTGAAATTGACTCGGATGGAAATGTCATTTCAATAGAGGAAAAGCCTAAAGAACCAAAATCGGATTATGCTGTGGTTGGCCTATATTTCTATCCGAATTCAGTTGTTAAAGTAGCAGGTGAAATACGTCCTTCTGCACGAGGTGAACTAGAAATCACAACTGTTAATGAGGTATATCTCAAAGAGGGTAAACTCTCCATGCAGGTGTTGGGACGTGGCTTTGCATGGCTCGATACCGGAACGCATCAATCCCTTTATGAAGCTTCAACGTTTGTGGAGGTTACCGAGCATCGCCAGGGCATACAGATAGCATGCCTGGAGGAAATCGCATGGAGAAACGGCTGGATCTCTTCCGAGGAATTGGCCCAAAAGGCAGAACCTATGCGCAAGAATGAATATGGTATGTATCTTCTAAAATTACTAAAGTCACGTAAGCCATGAACATCCTAAAAACAGATATAGATGGAGTTCTTATTATAGAGCCGCGGATTTTTTCAGATTCACGCGGTTATTTTTTTGAGAGCTTCAATGAAAGAGAATTTCGTGAAAAGACAGGATATGATATAAAGTTCTGCCAAGATAACGAAAGCATGTCATCGTATGGCGTTTTGCGAGGCTTGCATTTTCAGTATCCGCCCTATACTCAGGCGAAACTTGTTAGGGTAGTAAAAGGTGGTGTGATGGATGTAGCAGTGGATTTACGACGTGGTTCCAGGACTTTTGGTAAACATGTATCGGTAGAGTTAACTTCAGAAAATCATCGTCAGTTCTTTATTCCAAAGGGGTTTGCCCATGGTTTTGTGGTTCTAACACCAGAGGTTGTGTTCCAATACAAGTGCGATGAATTCTATCATCCAGAGGCTGAAGGTGCTATTTTGTGGTCGGATGATGCACTGGGTATAGATTGGAGAATTCCTTTGAATGATGTGATTCTTTCGGAGAAGGATCGCAAACATCCTACACTTTCGGAACTTGGAGACAATTTTTCGTTGTAGTCTTTTGGATAGGATAATAGGGACTATAATGGCAAATTTAACCTTGTACTATTTAAGAACTTAAATAGGATACCATGGCAATGAAAAATGAACAAAGGACAGAACGTGAATTTTGTTGTAATGACTATGGAAACCTATTTACTCGTTGATTATGAAAATTTAGTCGAGAATTTTATAAATTATTAATTGCAGTTTTTTATGATTGTTATTTCAAAAGAAACGGACTTGCAGGATTTCGATATAAGAGACTTGATTCTTTCGGATACCAAGACCAATATCATTAAGATTTTCAATGAATTGAAAATAGATGTTCCGAGGAATGCTTCAAAAGAAGAATTAGCACTGCGATGGGAATCGCTTGTAAGGGATAATTTGGATGTTGTGTTGGCTTTATTGCCCTTAAACGAGCTATTAATTCTTCTCCAGTTACTTTTTAAGCAACAGAATGAATTTGTTCCGTGGGTTTCAAAACAATCTGATGATATAGATGTACAAGATCTGTATTTGACAGTAACTTGCGAAGAAAAGGAAATGTCTAAAATTTATATGACGGATTCTGTCCGTAAATCTTTGATGTTCGCGTTGAAAAAATTGTTCGGAACCAAACAAAGAATCAAAAATCTTTATAAGATATTCCAAACTGTAGTAGACGAAAGATTTGCCATATATGGCATGTGTAGCATGTTAAATGATTCCTCTTTGTCTATAAACGATACTGAAGTTGTTCTTGATGCGGCAGGAAACCTCGTTAAACAAAGCAAAAAAATTTTAAATCACTTTATGAATGTCCCTAATGGTCATTCATGTCAATTTTTAAGAAATTATATTTTTGAAATCTTTAAGGATACAAGCTTAGGTAACGCCATTGCTCAATATTATTGTGATATTAAAGAGAATAATCCGAATGGTATGTTCTCATATGTAAGTGGTGCAAGTGATTTGCTGAGATACTCAGAAAATAAATACAAGCTCATGTTGATAGAATCTTTGGATTTACAAAATCCTATTGTTTTCTCAGATGCCTTTACTGAAAATATTGATAATATGCTTGTTGATCAATTCAATATAGGTTGTCATATAGAAAGGAAGAATGTACTTAAAGTGTCGGTGCGTTTGCAAGAAAAGGTAAACGTGGTGTATTACGCTGTCAACATTGACGGACATATTTCGTTACTTTCATGCTGGAATAATATATTGGACTTCGTAAGAAATGGTCTGGAAGATCTTGATAATAAAGAGGCCTCATATGAAGTCAAGAATCATTTTAGAAAAAAATATCCTGCGATTTCATTATATCTTTCAAATTGTGAAGAAAAAGATGACGGATACGTGCCATATCTGGTTTATGAGAGTATTTGCAATCAACCTGAAATGTGGTGGTTGAAAACAGAGATAGATGATGCCGATGAGAAAGACTTTAAAAACTGGTGCTTGCATGGACCTCGTAGTGATGACAGACTTTTGGCAAATATCATATCCATGGGTTATGCAAATGTTGAAATATTCAGGGAAATTAATCGCAGTGATGCCAAAACCCCAAAAGAAAGGATGCATTCATATTTTGGCATGAAATCCAAACCTGATGTATCAGCAATAGATAATCTTAATACGTATCTTGATGAGAATTTTGAGTTTGAAGAAGATGTAGACGAGCAGTAAGGTGCCCACAAAATCACCATTATTTCGTCATAAACCTTTTACTAGGAACTCGCGAAGACTCAAATGGACTATTCCGTCATCGTCCGTTTTTGTCACTAGAGGCGTCATTGATATGACATATTTCGGATAGTTGTCCTTTATCTTTTTCAATGCGCCGAATTCTCTTTCTCTAGTTTGCTCACTGGCGATTAGATATGAAGCCTGAACGTATATTCTGGAAGGTCCCTTCGTACACACGAAGTCTATTTCACCACCCTGCAATTGGTCGACATATACTTTGTATCCGTTGTTGATAAGCTGCTGATAGATAATATTCTCTATTACCTTCTTGATGTTTTTGTCACGACCTACCATGGTCTGGGTATTACGTATCCCCGCATCTTCAAAATCATATTTCTCATTGCTCTCAAGCAGTCTTTTGCCTCGTATCTCAAAGCGCTCAACCTTGTGCACGATATACGCATCACACAGGTACTTTATATATTTCAACGCAAGGTCTGTAGAAACCGATTCCTCGCGCCCTCTCATATATTTGCTGATGGAGTTTGCAAAAAGGGCTGATTCCTCAAGCAGGAGCCAGCCCGATTTTTTTGATGCCTATGCGCATGCATACGCGCGTACGCGAGGCACGAAGTTTTAGCGGACAACAATAATTAACTTTTAAATTTTTGGGTGATTTTTTGGTGAATAAGAAAAATAAAAGCACTGCAAGTTATCAAATATCAAGTACTTGCAGTGCGCTTTTGGCGGAGAGACGGGGATTCGAACCCCGGAAACCCTTTTGAGGTTTAGTCGCTTTCCAGGCGGCCCAGTTCAACCACTCCTGCATCTCTCCTTGATGCGAGTGCAAATTTATCCAATTTTTTTTGAAATACAACAGAAATTATTCTGTCAAATGCTCGTATCCGTGAAAATCTGTTTTCAGTTCTTTTCCTTGAGACATCCATCTAATTACACCTGTGCGTCCTTCGGTAATTCTTCCAACTTTGTAAAGTTCTCTATTAAAGACGGACTTGAAATCTTCCTGTAGTTTTTCAGTCTTTTCATGCGCCGAAGTTAAAAGAAGAACATAATCCTCACCTCCGCATAGAGCGTCTTCCAAAGTCGTTTCTTTTGGAATATCTTCTGTATATATTTCTGCGGAAACTTTTGAAGCATTTAAAATATGTTTAAGGTCAGATGCAATGCCATCGGATAAATCCATCATTGCGTGTACTTCCTCTCTTACGCCCAGAAATATTCCTTCTTTGTCATGAGCCCTTGGCTCCAGGTGGTTGATTGCGTATCGATTTTCTGGGGCACAACTGGAAAGTTCTTTTAGCCCTGCAACTGAAAGCCCTAAAACTCCTGTGACACATATATCATCGCCTTGTATGGCATCACAACGGCGTTTAATACACTTGGGATTGCCCTCCCCGATAATGGTTACACTTATTGTGATTTTGGATGCGGATGATGTAGTGTCTCCTCCAATGAGTTGTACATCGTATTGTTTAAGTGCTAGAGTGAATCCAAGAATGAAATCTTTTTCCCACTTTTCATCAATATCGCTTGGAAGAGATATGCTTAAAAGTGCAGCACGGGCTTTGGCTCCCATTGCTGCAATATCGCTTACATTTACTGCTGCCGATTTCTTGCCTACTGAAACTGCTGGATAGGAGCGTCTAAAATGGATATCTTCCGTAAGAATATCAGTAGAAAAGAGCATAACCTTATTTTCATTTATCTGAATTTGTGCACAATCGTCCCCAATTCCTTCAAAATTGTTGTTTGGAAGCAGGCGTGATGACTCTTTGATAAAATCTATAAGCTCAAACTCTTTCATTTCGAGTTTTCTTCGACGTAAATTGTTTCTCCCTTTTTAATCAGATGAAATCTTTCCCTCGCGAAATGCTCAAGGTAATCGTCTCTTTTAAGCAGTTCCAGTTTAATGCTATCATTTGCTATCTCTGCGAGAAGTTCTTTCTTTTCCTTTTCGATTTGGTTAAGTTCACAATGGTAGCGGTAAAGATGGACTGCAGTATTTACCATGGTGGTAATAGCCGTACATACAAAGAAACAAACCACAGCCGAGCATATCCAGTAGGTTGTGGAATGTTTATTAATTCTAGATTTTATTTTGGCTACAATCTCTTTATTCATCGCAGACTACATAGATGTCTTTGAGGTTGCGTCCTAGTTGGTCGTAGTCAAGTCCAAATCCTACGATGAATTCGTTGCCAATATTCATTGCGGGATACTTTATTTCGTGCGAATATCTGTACTTCTCAGGCTTAAAGAATAGACTGCATACATTCACACTTTTTGGAGAGAAGCTTTGAATGTATCGAATAAGGTAGTCGATGGAGCTCCCGGTGTCAACAATGTCTTCAACGATAATAACATCACGGTTAGTGATGTCAATCTCAAGACCCAGGTGCATTTTGATGTTGCCCGTAGAATTTGTGCCTTCGTATGACGATACTCTTAAAAAGGCAATTTCGTGAAGGAAATTAACCTTTCTGATTAGATCTGTAAGAAATACCACGGCGCCATTGAGAATTCCTACCAAAATTGGAGGCTGCTCCGTATTGGAATAATCTGCATTCAATTTCTGTGCAACTTCATCAATTGCCTTGTCGATATCCTTTGCAGGAATCATCGGCTTGAAGGTCTTGTCAAGAATTTTTATTTTGTTTTCCATAGTAGAAATTTATTCATATCGTCCGGATTTCAGTCTTGCGACCTCTTCTTTTGAAAGGAAGCGCCATGCACCACGCTTCAAATCTTTCTTCGTAAGCCCCGCATAATATACTCTGTCCAGTTTTTCAACGGCGTATCCCAGATGCTCGAACATACGTCTAACAATTCGATTGCGTCCGGAGTGAATTTCACAACCGATACTTTTTTTATCTTCTGAAACATATTGTATTTCATCGAAGAAAGCTTCGCCGTCTTCAAGCATAATGCCTTCAGAAAGTTTATCAAAATCAGCTTTTGTTAGGGCCTTGTTCAGTGTGACTTCATATATTTTTTTCTTCTGGTAGGAAGGATGCGTCAAAATCTTGGTTAAATCTCCATCATTGGTAAAAAGCAAAAGTCCGAGGGAGTTCTTGTCCAAACGTCCTACAGGATAAATTCTCTCTTTGCATGCATCATGCACAAGTTCCATTACAGTCTTTGCTGCATGATCATCCTGTGTGGTGGTTACATAACCCTTTGGTTTGTTCAAAAGTAGGTACACATTCTTTTCGCCCTGCATTCTCTCACCATTAAAGCGCACATCATCACTCTTGTGAACCTTTACACCGAGTTCCGTTACAATCTGTCCGTTTACGGTGACTAGCCCGGCCTCAATATAACTATCTGCTTCACGTCGAGAACATATTCCTGACTGAGCGATAAAGCGGTTGAGTCTTATCTCATCCGGAGCCTTTGTGCGTGCATATTTAGGATATGTATTTCTTGTTTGTTCTTTTTGAGCTCTGTGCGTAGCGTTGCGATCGAATGGTTTGTGAGACGTGCCACCTTTTTGTCCATTTGTCTTGGATTCTGTTTGGTTGTGCCTGCTGGATGAAAATTTGCTTTCGTTTCTTTTGCCTCTTGGACGTTCTGATTTTCCTTCCGAAACATTATCTTTTTCACGTCTTACTGGTTTTTCAGTTTTGAAAAGAGGACGGTTATCAGATGAAAAATTAGGGTTGAAGGACGTGCGTTTTTTGGCGTTTTCCTTCTTATCGTTGTCTTCGGACTTCTTCGCACGAAGCCTTGCATCCTTTGCGAACATCGACAAAGCTTTCGATGAGTCCTGTTTGAATTCTTTCATTGGAGTGTATATTCTTCTAGTTGTGTGCAAAAGTATTAAATTTTATGGAAGTTTCGTTTCTGGAGAATGCTTATTTCAAGCATAACTATGCTAGCTTTCTTTCCATTCTATTCCTTCTTGCTAAAGAAAACAATTATTCGTTTTTCGCTTGATGGAAAACGAACTATCTTTGGGGCTATGAATATCACAAAGGAAATATTCCGTCTGGCTATTCCTAACATAATATCCAACGTAACGGTCCCTTTGATGGGACTCGTTTCGACAGCCATTGCCGGACGTATTGGAGATTCGGCCCTTAGCATCGGTTCATTGGCCATCGGAGTTTCAATCTTTAATTTCCTTTATTGGAACACATCGTTCATTCGAATGGGTACCAGTGGGCTCACGGCTCAGGCTTTTGGACGTGGGGATTTTCACGAAACGACTTTGTTGTTTCTGCGCTCGATGCTAGTATGTGTTATCGTAGGTGTTGTGGTACTTCTTTTGCAGTATCCCTTTGGAAAGATAGCTGTGCGTGTGATGAATGGCAATGAGATTGTTTCATCGTATTTCTTTACTCGTATTTGGGCTGTGCCGGCAGGAATTGCCTTGTATGGAATATATGGCTGGTTAATAGGTATGCAGAATGCAGTGCTTCCGATGACTATTTCTATTTTTGTCAACCTTGTACATGTCCTTTTCAGTTTTTTGTTTGCCTTTGGTATGGATATGGGCATAAGGGGAATCGCCCTTGCGAGTGTTGTGGCTCAGTGGTCTGGACTTCTGCTCTCTCTGGTATTAATATTTCTATTTTATCACAGGAAATTCAAACGCGTAACTCTTAGTGAGGTTGTCGATTCGAAGAGTATACGTCTATTCTTTAGAATCAATACAGATATTATAATAAGAACATTTTGCTTGTGTCTTGTTTATACATTCTTTACGGCAGCCTCGGCAAGAATGGAGGATAAAAATGCCCTTGCAATGAATACGATGCTTCTGCAACTTTTCACGCTCTTTTCCTATATGAACGATGGATTTGCGTACGCTTCCGAGGCACTGGTCGGAAGATTCGTAGGAGCGAGGGATCTTTCAACGCTGCGTCTTTGTATTAAACACTGTTTTGTATGGAGCTTTGCAACGGCTTTTATTGCTATTTTATTATATGTCGTTTACGGAAATGAACTCATGCAACTTTTCGTAAGTGAAGGTGAACAATCCAATGCACTTGTGCTTCAGGCCATGGATTATATTTGGTGGATTGTGGCAATACCGCTGATTTCGGCAATTCCTTTTTTGCTGGATGGTATAATGACTGGAGCTACGCTTACAAAAATCATGCGCGATTCGATGCTTCTGTCGACAACCCTTTTCTTTGTAATATTTTATCTTTTCAAAGATGAACTAGGAAACAATGCCATATGGCTGGGCTTTGCTTCTTATATGGTAATAAGAGGCGTTTGCCAGCTATGGATGTCGCACGGGTTAAAAAGCGTTTTTGATAAGGCTAGATAGACTCTTCCTGCTTAGCAGATGGACTTATATTAAGATCCGGACGCAGCTTTAGAGGTCTTTTTGTTGGTATGATGCTATCGACGACAAATTTCGTAAATCCTCTCCATGGCAAAGCACCGAAGTATTCTTTGTAATGCAATTCAACTATTTCACCGCCCTTAAGCATAAGTTCTTTTGCAATTTTTTCGTTTTCTACAGAAAATTCAAATTCGTATGATTGGATTGAACCGGAGAATTCTGACTTGAAACCGGCTTGGATAAGTTTGCCTTCGTATGTCTTGAAAAAAACACCCTTTTTGACAACATAGTTTAATTCTCCGCTTTTTACACCTTCACCAAAAACAAAATAGTAGCGAAAGTAAAAAGAACATAAAAGAGCAAGGATTATGCCTAAAACAATAAATACAGCAAACTTTTTCATGGTAGTAATGGTTTAGTTTATGTAGTGCACGTGCTTTCAAAATTGCGATGTAAAGTTAACAAAATTGTTCTAATCGCAGACATTGTCAAAAGCTAAATGGTAACAACTTGGAAAAATGGTTGTATTTTCCACGAGATAGCTCCGCTAAGAGTCGAATTTATTACTTTTGCCACGAAATGACAAATTCAAGCGAAATATATAGGCGAATTTTTCGTTTGGCAGCACCTATTGCCTGTGCGCAGCTCGGTAATATGGCTGTACAAATTGTGGACAGTGTGATGGTTGGAATTTATGGCGGGGAGGATCCAATTCCGCTAGCTGCCGTTTCGTTTGCAACAATTGCGTGGGCGCTCGTCTTCTGTTTTTGCATTGGCTTTACAATGGCCATGACGCCTATCATAGGAAGACTTTTTGTAAACTCTTCTCATAAGCAATGTGCTCGATACCTTTCCACAGGAACTCTCCTTTATACACTTACGGGCATTGTGGCATGCGTTTTTATGCTGTTGATAGCCCCGCTTTTTAAGTATATGGGACAGTCCGCGGAAGTCCTGGATATAGCTCTTCCATATTACAGAATGATGGCCTTTGCAATGATTCCGATAATGTTCTTTAACACCTTTAGACAATTTCTTGAGGGACTCGGCAATACAGCAATCGCCATGAGAATAGTGGTTTTTTCGAACCTCCTGAATGTCTTTTTTAATTGGGTTTTGATTTTCGGACATTTAGGATTGCCTTCTTTGGGGGTTTATGGTGCCGGTCTTGCGACACTGCTTGCAAGGATGGTCTGCCCGTTGATTGTTGTTTTGAGCATGATGCTAAGAAAGCGATATCGGATCTATCTCAGTTTTAGAATTCATACCGGATTTTTTTATCGCTCATCTCATCTCCTTCGCATAGGCTTTCCTATAGCTATGCAGATGCTCTTCGAGATGTCGGCTTATACGGCTATATGTTTTATGATGGGGTGTTTTGGAGCGATTCCTTTAGCGGCCAACCAGATTGCTGATTTGATGGGTAACTGCGCATTTATGGTGTCAATGTCAATTAGTAGCGCCGCAACGATAGTCGTATCGCATATGTCAGGCCTTGGTAATTGGGAACAAACCCGAAGAGCGGCTCAATGTTCTGCCAGACTTTCTCTTGTATGGGGTACTACAGTCTTCTTTCTCTTTTTCATACTAAGAGGTGTTGTCCCTCGGATGTTTACCCAAAATGAAGAGGTGCAAGAACTAGCTTCCATCTTTTTGATGCTTTACGGAGTGTATCAGATATCAGATGCCCTACAGACTGTTATGGCCGGCGTACTGCGTGCGTTGCAGGATGTTTCAGTAATCGCTCATTACGCCTTTTTATCCTATATTGTTGTCAATATTCCTTTTGCATATCTATGTGCATTTGTCTTTGAGATGGGACCTAAGGGACTTATGATGGGATACATAGTTGGACTCTTGCTTGCAGCTATTCTGTATTCTCTTAGAGTAAGACGTAACTTATTGCGGATGAGCAGATTCTAGTGTTTTGTTAGGATCGTCGTCCTTATCGAAATAAGTTTTTCTTCAAAAAAGCTCTTACAAAATATGTCGGAATGACATTTCTTCGTAAATTTACAAACTTAAAGAGCTTATTTGCATGAACGATATAAAGAAAGACCAACACAAAAATGTCAGCCGAGGTTGTAATTTCTATACTGACGGCCAGGGAGAACTTGCGGCCGAGATGTGTGACAACTGCTTCAAGTTGCATGAATATACCTGGATGGATGGCTATCCTGAAAATGACAAGACCGATATTGTTGAGGTGAGATTCAAGAATACACGCCGCTCATACTATCGTAACGTGGACAATCTGGAATTAGCCGTAGGCGACATTGTAGCCGTAGAAGCTACTCCGGGACACGACATTGGTGTTATTTCCATGATGGGAGATTTGGTTCAGCGTCAAATCCGCCGTACGGGTTTTAATCCTTTCAATGGTGAGTTTAAGAAAATCTACCGCAAGGCAAAGCCACAAGATATTGAACGATGGATGGAAGCCATCGCATGTGAACATGAAACGATGATTAGATCTCGTCAGATAGCTGCCCAGATGGGTCTCGATATGAAAATCGGAGATGTGGAGTATCAGGGTGATAACATGAAGGCTATCTTCTATTACATTGCAGATGGTCGTGTGGACTTTCGAGAGCTAATCAAGGTCTTTGCAGAACAATTTAGAGTTCGTATCGAGATGAAGCAGATTGGTGCCAGACAGGAGGCCGGACGTATCGGAGGAATCGGAGCCTGTGGAAGAGAACTCTGCTGTGCTTCATGGATATCTTCCTTCTCGAGTGTTACAACGAGCGTTGCTCGTCTGCAGAACCTTTCGCTCAACCCGCTAAAACTTGCTGGACAGTGTTCCAAACTGAAATGCTGTTTGACGTATGAATATGACGTTTATGCCGAAGCAAAAAAGCAGATGCCAATATTGAAGGAACCATTGCATGTTGCGGACGGAGAATACTATTTACAAAAGGTCGATGCACTTGCTCGTACGATGAGTTTTTCCACAAGTAAGGATGAACTTATTAATCTTGTGACTATTCCAGTAGAAAGGGTATGGCATATAATATCTTTGAACAAGCGTGGAGAGAAGGCAGATACGATACTTCCTTCAAATGCGAACAAAGAAAAAGAGCCAACGTTCATACATGAGGAAGATTCTATTACGCGATTTGACAATTCTAAAAAGAATAGAAAACGTAAAGGACAGAATCGTGATACAACGAATGTTCAGAACGATATGCCGAAGACTTGTAATCAATCTGTTACGGAACAGAATGATAATTCTAATCAAAACGTTCAGAATAGGCGTTCGGGGGAGGATAAGAATGATAATTTCTCTAAAAATGGTTCTTCGCAGACCACTTTACGAAATAACACACCATCTCTAGACTCGAAGGTGGAAGAGACTCAGACTCAAAGAAAGACTCAGGAAAACGATAATGATGCCTATCGTACGGAAGACAGACAGGCAAGGGCTCAAAAAAGACATCACCGCCGACGTCCTGGAACGAAATCAGTCAAGTCTTCAGAATAAAATGATTGGAAAGATTTTCATATTGTGTTTTGTTGTACTTGTCGCCCTGTCTTGTGAGCGCTCGGTTCAATCCAAGGCTGAAATTATTCCTTTAGCCCGGTGGCAACACCCTGTGACGCTTTCCATTGAGAATCAGGATACGACATCCATTCGGGATATAGTTATTTTTATCAAATCAAGAGTTTCGTGCATGGAATGCTCTTTGCCGGTAAGTATTTCGGTTATTGATCCGGATTCTCTTTATTTCTTAGAAAGACATACGCTTGTATTGGATGATTCGAATTACGTGCTGGGTTCATGTTGCGAGACTCCCTACAGGCGCTCTTGTCTGTTAGCTAAGAAAGGAACTTACAGATTTGTTATAAAACCAGAAGGCTCTTATGAGGGAATAGAAGCCGTCGGGGTCAAATTGAAGTAAAAAATGGGAAAGGACAAACTAAGACGTTTTAAAGAGAATAAGAGCTTTCCGAATGTTTTTGAACCTCTTACTTCTCAAATATTTGGGTGCGACTACTATTTGAAGGGTAGATGGAATACGGATGTCTTTCACAATGATAATCCTATTGTTTTGGAACTTGGTTGTGGCAAGGGTGAGTATACCGTGGAACTTGCAAGACGAAATCCTCACATAAATTACATAGGAATCGATATAAAGGGTGCCCGTTTGTGGCGTGGAGCAAAGTTATCAAACGAGGAGCACCTTCCAAATGTTGCATTCTTAAGAACACACATCGAGTTTCTTTTGGGAGCCTTCTCCCGGGATGAAGTATCGGAAATCTGGATAACATTCCCGGATCCACAGTTGAAAACAAAGAGAGCAAAGAAGAGACTTACTTCTCCTCTTTTTCTTGAGATGTATTCAAAATTCTTAAAAAAGGACGGATTTATAAATCTCAAGACAGACTCGGCTCACTTGTATGGCTATACACTCTTTCTTGCACAAAGTTACTCTCTTGAGGTTGATGTGAAAAATGAGGATATATATGGGTCCGAATTTGCCGATGAAACACTTTCGGTGAAAACGGCCTATGAAAAGGTTTACCTCTCGAAGGGTCTTCCAATACGTTATTTGAGATTTTCGCTTGGGATGCGCGAAAGTTTTGAAAGACTAGAGTGGGAGGAGGATAAAAAACTTCTTTCTCAAAAAGATGATGAAAAGGAACGTGAAGATATACGCAGACACTAAAAAAAGAAGCACTAAAGTTTCAGCGCTTCCTTTGGTTGGGCTACCAAGATTCGAACTTGGAATGACAGGACCAGAATCTGTAGTGTTACCATTACACCATAGCCCAGTGTTCGGGGGACAAAAGTATATCTAATTTTAATTATTGCAAAGTTTTTTGAAAAAAAATCTCACACATATATGAAAAACGTAAAGCTTCGTCTTACTATTATGAACTTCTTGCAGTATGGTGCATGGGGTTCGTATCTTATTTCGATGGGAACGTATCTGGCCTCCATCGGTATGGGATCGAAAATCGGTCTATTCTACGCTGTTCAGGGATTTGTATCCTTGTTTATGCCTGCCCTTGTGGGTATTATTGCTGATAAGTGGATTCAATCCCAGAAATTGCTTGGGTACTGCCATCTTCTGGCATCACTTTTCTTCTTTTGGACGGCTTACTATGCAATGACGGCGGAAACGGTTGAATTTATTCAGCTTTTCATTCCATATACTCTAAGCGTTGCATTCTACATGCCAACTATTGCGCTTTCGAACTCGGTGGCATATTCAGTTTTAGAGAGCGCTGGTTTGGATACTGTTAAAACCTTCCCTCCAATCAGAATATTTGGAACCATCGGTTTTATCATCACAATGTGGATATGCGATTTGTGTAATTTCCAGCAGTCTCCTTTGCAGTTTGTGCAAAGTGGTGTTGTTGGTCTAATGCTTGCCACTGTATGTGTTTTCTTTTTGCCTGAGTGTCCTGTAATTAAATCGGAAGGCTCGAACAAGACTCTTTCCGAAGCACTTGGCCTTACGGCATTTAAGCTTCTAAAGGAAAAGAAGATGGCAATTTTCTTCCTCTTCTCAATGCTTTTAGGAGTATCTTTACAGATAACAAACGGCTTTGCTAATCCTTATATAACACAGTTTGGCTCCATTGAAGAGTATGCAGGAACGTTTGGTGTGAACCATGCAAACATCCTTATCTCACTCTCACAGATTTCGGAAACATTCTGTATTCTTCTCATACCATTCTGCCTAAAGCGCTTTGGTATAAAGAAGGTCATGCTTATCTCAATGGGTGCATGGGTGTTGCGTTTCGGTTTCTTTGGCGTTGGAAATCCTGGCGGAGGCGTTTGGCTCTTTATCCTTTCGATGATAGTATATGGCGTAGCATTTGACTTTTTCAATGTTTCTGGTTCGCTCTACGTTAACGAAACGACCAGTGAGAATGTCCGTTCTTCAGCTCAGGGACTGTTTATGCTTATGACAAACGGCATCGGAGCAACGTGCGGTACGCTCATCGCTCAAAGTGTGATAAATCATTTTGTTCCAGCAGGAACTGGAATTGAAGTAATTGAAGGATGGCAAACATCATGGCTAATTTTTGCCGCATATGCTCTTGTGGTAGCCATACTATTTGCAATATTTTTCAAGTACAAGCATACACCTGCTAAATAGTTTCACAATGTCGGAAGTTGGATCTGTAAGTTTCCATAGGTCCGCTTCGCATTCATTACGTTTCTTAAGAACTTAAATGAAAAGGCAGTTAAATTCATAATTATATGGCAATTAACAAGAAAAATTCTGTTATGGTCCTTGCAACAACATTTGCTGACAAGGGCGATTGGACAGTAGAACAGCAGTTCGTTCTGCAAATGGGTTCGTCATATCTTCTAGCTCATGGAATAGGGACCCCGCTTAAGAAGGATCCAACGACTGAAATTACAGTTGCGCAGGATGGCCAGTACAATATCTTTGTAAGAACAAAGAACTGGACTAAATATTGGTCAGATGGTCCTACACCAGGTATTTTCCAGGTACTTATCGATGGTAAGGCTGATGCAACGAACTTTGGTACTGGGGACAAACTCTGGCATTTCCAAAAGGGTGGTAAAGTATCCTTGAAAAAGGGTAAGCATACCATAGCCCTGCATGACCTTACAGGCTTTGATGGCCGTTGTGATGCAATTGTACTTACGACCGAAGAGAATCTCTGTGGAGATTCACTCGAGGAGTACTTTGCCCTTAGAGAAAAGCTTCTTGGTAAAAACACTCCAAAGGACAAGGGAACGTACGATTTTGTAGTTGTAGGTGGTGGAATTTCAGGTATGTGCGCTTCATTGGCAGCAGCACGACTTGGTCTGAAGGTTGCCCTTATTCAGGATAGATATGTACTTGGTGGAAACAACTCATCTGAGGTTCGTGTCGGACTTGGAGGTCAAATCAACGTTGATCCTTACCCATCATTGGGATACCTTCTTAATGAAATTGGACCAGACCATATAGGTAATGCTCGCGGTGCACATCACTATCAGGACGACAAAAAACTTCGTGTTATTCAGGCTGAAAAGAATATATCGCTCTTTTTGGGCTATACCGTAGTTGAAGTTGAAAAGGATGGAACGAAGATTAAATCTGTTGTTGCACAGGAAGCTACAAAACAGACTCGCATAAAGATTTCGGGAACATATTTTTCGGATTGTACGGGAGATGCACATCTGGGAGCTATGGCAGGCGCTGAGTGCCGTATGGGACGTGAAGCACGTTCTGAATTTGGTGAACGCCTTGCTCCAGAAAAAGCTGATGATTTTACAATGGGAGTTTCAATTGAATGGTACTGCGAAGACTGGAATACGCCTTGCGACTTCCCAGATTCACTTGATTGGGGTCTTAGACTGGATGAATATACAGTTGAGCCGGTCCATCGTGCTAACTGGTATTGGGAGGTAGGTATCCGTGACGATCAGATTGCCGATGCTGAAAAAATACGTGACTATGGAATGTATGTTGCGTACTCTACGTTCTCCTACTGCAAGAACCGTTATTCGAAAAAAGAGGACTGGGTATGCACTCACCTTACATGGGTAAGTCACGTTTCGGGTAAACGTGAGTCCCGCAGAATCGTGGGAGACTACATACTTCGTGAACAGGATCTTACGCGTCCTATTGCTCACGAGGATGGAACATGTACTACAACATGGCGTATTGACCAACACTATCCTATGGAGAAAAACAGCAAGGATTATCCTGGTGAAGAGTGGATGTCCTATGGCGTTCTTACTCCGATTGATTTCTATGCATTGCCTTACAGATGTTTCTACTCGAAGGATGTTACGAACATGTTTATGGCAGGACGAAATATTTCCGTTACGCATATTGCCTTGGGTTCAACCCGCGTTATGCGTACATGCGGATTGATAGGCGAGGTTGTAGGTATGGCAGCCAAAGTATGTTTTGACCACGAAGCAATGCCTCGGGATGTGTACGAGAAATACTTCGAAGATTTGAAGGTGCTCATGCGTAAGGGAACCGGACGTACGGATGTTCCTTACACTCAGTTCTATCATCAGATAGATCGTACGGGACATCAGGCAGAAGATAGATAGTTTTCGAATCTCGGAAAATTTGCAAAAGCAGGAGTCTTACAAGTGGCTCCTGTTTTTGTTAGACGGGCATGTCGCTAATCCAACCGGTGCAAGTCCGGTCGTGGGTATTTACCACCAGGCGAAGAGAATGACAAGTCGTTGTTAGTAATGACAATGATGAAGGAAGTCAGTATCGATACTTTTGAGCCTACGAACAGAAACTACCGGATTCTGAATAGTCGCACTGTCGAGCTGCTTTTTGATTGCGTCCATGCGATCGTGGTAGGCGTTGATTGTCTCCGCGTAACCGTAGAAGGTTTCCTTCAAAGCAGCCAGAAGAGTCGCGTCAGCGAGGAACTTTCCAAAGTCCATGTAGAACCTTGCCCGGTCACCGACCTCGTTCTTGCAGAGGTCGAAGCTCCCGGTGCTACCGACGCTGATTTCGAACCTCTCGCTGTTCTCGTTTAGCCAATTCCTGCGATCGTAGTAGATTTCCACCGACTGTCCGAAGACTGGGTAGCAATGCCATTTTCTTTCGAAGTTTATTTTGCTACAATCGGTCATCTATAGAAGTAATAACTGAATTCTTTCCCAGTACCAACCTAAATCCACTTTCATAGATCCTACTAAAAGATAAAGAAACAATACTACAAAACATCCGTAAAACTTACATCATACTAAATCATACAAAAAATCATTCAGGTATCAATAAATACGAAAATCTTTGCTACTTCTCTGATACTATAACTTTGTGGGTAATTTTTTTTATGGACAGCACCGAAATAGCTCAGAAAACTTCTTGAAAATGAATAAGAATTGCGAAAAATTATGTATTATTGCAATACTACCACAAGAAACGGGTTGCAAGTAAAAACAATCTACATTCGAAACATATGAAAACGAAAAAATTCAGATACCCAGTAGATACTGATCAGTTCCAGAAGATAAGGGAACAAGGGAAGTTGTATGTTGACAAGACAGATATGATGTACGAACTGGCCAGCGAATATGAGTATGTCTTTTTGGCGCGTCCTCGTAGATTCGGTAAGTCTTTACTTTGCAATACGTTTAAGGCATATTTTCAAGGGCAGAAAGAACTTTTCGAAGGCCTAAAGGTGATGGATTTGGAAAAAGAGTGGAAAACATACCCTGTTTTGCACTTCGATATGAGTGATTT
>JAGHTK010000149.1 GCA_018065435.1 Candidatus Alistipes equi | reverse complement strand
TGCCTGCACCGCTCTATCTTTCCATTAACGACATATACCTATAAAATCAGCAAAAATGTTGCATCGTCATTGCCGAGGTCTGTTTATTGCAATTTTTCTGACTTTTGTTGGGTGAAAACTTGCAGATTACATATAGATAAGTTTGCCCTATTTACCAAATAAAAAACAGGTGAAAGATATTAATTTCACCTGGTTTTATCTAAATGTTAATCATTATGCAGTTTTTACATAACCATTGCTCTTGAAAAGATGAATTTGTATAGTACATGTCATTGGGGATTCCTTATTAAAACTACAAATTATTTTACGACAGTTCCATAGTAGGTGAATATTATCACCGAAGGGACTACAGAGCATGTAGAGTAAATCGATGCGCTTTAGAACATACATGGTCTGGATTGAAGAATATTCCTATAACACAAGAACGTAACTTGTGAGGATAATTTGTTACGAATTCTTAGAATGTTACATCATATGGTTTTAGAACTGCATCGTGTGCAATTTTTCGACATATTTCGGCTGTAGATTCAGACACAGTGGAAGGACGATATTTCAATGTTCTTACATCAATGCCAGAAATCTGTTCGAACCAAGTACATGCAGCTGTGAAGCGACCGTAATTCTTCTCAAGATGACCCCAATCACGATTGAATGTGTCGCCCAGTGTTGTTTGTCGTCCATTCTGAATCGCAGTTCCCGTAGGAATGATTAAATCAAGATTAGACCTTGATTTAAGTTCTTTCGCACACTCTGCGCATGCTCTGTACATCTTGTCCTGATCCCAATCATATAGTGCAAATCGATCGTTTGTACAACTTTTTGGAAATGCCCAGTTGAGTTGGTATCCAGTTTTGTAGCTTCCACTTTTTAGGAATTTTGCGATGTATGAAAGAAAATTGGTAAGGTATGGATAGTGGCTTTCAACATAACCATACTTGCCATCTCCTTGTTGGAAGAATACATAATCCCATGGCTCATCCTTAAGGATGTATTCAATCGACTTACTTCCTGAGGTGGATTTTATTCCCTGTACTATTTTACGGTATGAATTGCTGTTTTTCGTACTTGGTACACTGCTTGATTCGTTCGCCCAGTGTTTTTCGAGCGAGCATCCTCCTATGTAAGCATTTCCAATGATTGCATTGTAGCCAGCTTCTTCAAATAGTTCGTAGAGATACTGTTCAACGGCATCCTCGGTGAAACTGTTGCCTATTGCCAGTATTCGTATCGTGTTTTGAGGCTCTACGGGATCTACCTTTACGCCAGAAGGTACAGGCATACCGCTCTTTTCGTCTACAATCCAAGTTGCGGCTCCTGGTAGGACAGATGCCGCATCGTTCAACTTTTCAAGAAGGTAACCATTTGTGAATTGTGCCTTGGTGATGCCCACACACGGATTTGAGGCATAGAATGCACCATACGAGCAAGAACTATCATAGTAATCTGAAGTGTATAACGTTCCTTTGTTATATCCTACGATTGCCCCCTTGTAGTAAATGACCCCGTTTGGGACTTGAAAATTTGAATCTACCACATTGGAGTAGCAACATACGATGCTTCCTGCGCAATATTGAGATCCAACAATGCCTGCAATGCCGCTTACGCGTTTTGTACTGGATGCTCCCTTATCGTCACTTTGTAGATTTATGTTTATAGAGCAACTATTGTAAGAATTGACAGCAGATGTACTTTTGCTGTCAGTGCCACCGATGATTCCTCCAATACGGGCATAGTGATTACTTGGATCAGCTCCTGTAGCATAGAGCTTGCAGTTCGAAGTTACGCAATTAAATACATCAATATTATCTCCTTTATTGCTGGCATAGCCTATAATTCCACCAATGTTATAAAGCGCTGTTATGTCGGCATTATTTGCACATTTGTCTATCAGGGCTTTACATCCTGCCTGAACAAGTGTCATGCATCCGACAATTCCTCCAGCATTATTTGCTGTTGCTATAATCGAAGCCCCATTGACGCACTGCTGAATTGTAACCGAAGGTGCTGCTGTATCAGAGTTCTTGTCAACTGCACCTACAATGCCTCCTACGTTTGACACACCCTGGACACTACCAAGTGTGGTGCAACCAACAATGCCTCCATGACGATTGGCCTTCTTGCCTAGAATGCCTCCTAGATTATCTATTGTAGAGGTAATTTCTCCATTGAATTCACAAGATGTAATTGCATCTTTCAAATCACTTTCGCACAAGCCAACTACACCACCGCTGGCTGATTCCTTCGCTGAAATGGTAGCATTGACTTTACAATTCTTTACCTGTGCGCCAATCGCATTAAGACCAACAATTCCGCCAAGACAGTTTCTCGTTCCTGAGAGTGAACCGCTAAACGAACAGTCAATAACTGTGGAGTTCGTACTATTGCGTCCAACAACACCTCCGCCTTGAGCTCCGTTTATGGTTATATTTCCTGAAACGTGGCAGTTCGTAACAGTGGATGCAGTACTGCATCCTACAACTACTCCAGAATACTTGTTTGTCATTGTATTGGTATAGCCACTGACTTTTACATTGAGAATATTTGCATCTTTTGTATATCCGAAGAGCCCCTGTCCTGTCTCGCTTGTGGAGGAGGTGAACGAAATGTTTGAAATAGTATAGCCGTTGCCGTTGTATGTTCCCATGAATGGATGTTCTCCACCACTTCCGTAGGAACCTATATGATTTTTAAGAGTTGCGTTATCGATGTTTCGAGTCTGAGAGTAAAATGCATCAACAAATGGTTTTGTTCCCGAGTTTACGTAAGAAGCTAAAAGATTCAGGTCTGAAACCGTTGCAATACGATATGGATTTGTTTGAGTTCCTTCGCCACCGCTGAAAAGAATAGCATCGCTGATTGTGATGGTTTCCATGTGATGAAGCGTGTGACGCAAAATGGAAAGGTCTTGGGTTGTGCTTAATACTTTTACGACATTTTGATTTGAATCGTATAAAGACATGGTCATTCCCTTTTTTAATGCGCCTTCTGGCAAGACAAAGTAAAAATCAGTTGCACGATCGACACTTAGAGCAATTCCTCCTTCTAAAAGAATAGTAACCATATTCTTCGACGAATCGGAATTCGAAACGGAAATATCAGTAATATCACCCGTACTTGCATCGGGAATGGCTGTAACCGTACCCCAAAGCGATGATTCTTCGATGTTGTCATGAATAGTTACCTTTGCTATGCTGCATGTACCCTTAACGGATATTTTGATACATCCGAAAAGAGATTGAAGTGTAAACGAATTTCCTGATTTCCATGTAGCGGCAGCGATGTTAGACGTGATACCGAAGGATGTCGGAGAATAACTTTGAATAGCAGGTACATTGAACACTATCTGGTCCTTAGAAGATGATTTGTCTGCATATTCATACGGAAATAGAGCCACATATGGTCCATCTCCAATCTCCGCTCCATAGAATTTCGCTGAACGTCCACCTTCTACGAGAGATTCTTGATTCGTTGTGAACTTTAATGGAACTTGTGTTGACTCTCCAGCAACGGCAAGCTCATCTGTGGAATCGAAAAGAATTGGAATTTTATTTTCGGAAGCTTCTCCGAAATGTGATTTAGTAATATCGAAGCTGGCGGATAACTCAGTTTTAATGGGACTAATATCGGTTATCGGAGAATTTGTACATGACGTAAAAAGAAAAAAAGACAATAAAATGGTAGTAAAAGCTATCATAGTTGTTTTTTTTATTGAGTGCGACCTATTTTGAGATTACTTTGAAGATCGCTTTTTTGATTTCACCTTGACCTATAAGTGGAGCATGTGCATCTTCCGCAAAGAAAATAGCGAAACATCCTTTAGGAATACGAAATATGGTTTGTGGGGTATCTAGAAAGAACTGAATATCCCTCTGGTTAGAAAATTCTCCCTGAGGTTTTTCCAATACAGAGCGTGAACTCCATCCAAAACTTTCGTAACCGCTTTCGCATTCTAGTGGAATCTGTATATCAATATATTTGTTGTGTACTTCAAGTAGGGCTTCTTCCTTGGAGCGCATCTGACTTAAGTCAATATTCAAAAAAATCGCATCACCATCGATTGTCGTGCGTCCAGGCTTCAAAGAAGTAAGATTGGTTTTTTTTACAAACTCGAATGCCGTGCGTATGCCTTCACCAAGAGCATAATATTTTTCAGCGTTTTCAATCTTGTCAATAATCATATGTGGTAAGTAGCTTTATTTGTTAAACTTAAGTTCCGATATTACGGGGTAGTGATCCGAGTATGAGATCCTTTTTCTCACTTCATAGCCTAAAGATACAATATTCTTTGAAATAAACACTTGATCCAAACGAAGCATTGAAATGAAGTTGGTGTATGTGTATACGTAACCTAGGCGATGTCGAGTAAATGTGTCGTCAAGATGTTTCGAAAGGTGACGATACGTATACGAAAGTGGCACATCGTTTATATCTCCAGCAAGGCAAATATCATATCTTGACGCTTGAATGAAACTTTCTAATTTTTCAACCTGCTCGCTTCGAAGTTTAGCATTATCTACAAAGCGTGATACCATACTTTTGACCTGCTTTTGACGAAGACTGTCTTGCAGAAATTCTCCATGGAGTACATATGATACATCTCGTCCTTGCATTCCAGTAGAGCGTAGATGCACGTTGATTACGCAGAGCGTGTCTCGTCCTATTTTCAAAAGAGTCCACAGAGCATCTTTGATGGAAAGTCCTTGGATGAGACCTTCTTCAACGATAGGGTAGCGCGATAGGGTGTGACATCCGAATCGTATATTTCCCCAGGAAGTAGATGAGCAGTGCATCCCATCTTTCAATTTGTTCCAGTTGCTAGACTTCTTGTTGAAAAATTCCTGCAGACAGACGATATCAGCATCAAGTTTTATAATGGAATCTACCATTGGTTGCTTATCGTAGCAGGCTACATTGTATGAAACAAGACGTGTAAAGTATTTGCGGGCAATTTTGACTTTTTCGTTTTGGTTGAGCGAAAATTCAGGACGACAATAGAGCCCTATTTTCAGGCTTGCTAACATCGTAACGGCCAGCATAAGAAGACAATGCCTTAAATTCCAGCGAACCAGCCAGTAAAAAAGAAACAGCGCGTTGGAGATGTAATATATCGGGTATAGAAGTGGAACCCATGCAAGAATTCCTGTATGGCTTGGATTTATGAATGGTACAAGAAGGGAAAGGATGGTAAGAATGGCGCAAAGAAGGGACAGGAACCATACCGAGAGGTCAATAAGGTGCCAGATAATTTCTGAACCGAACCTCCGTTTTTTTCTGCTATGCATGGCTGCATAGTGCTCCTTGTAGTGCCCGCCCATCAATTAAAAATATATAGTTCCTTTCTTTTTCCAGTAAAGAAGAATAATTAAACCCCAAAGCATTCCGCCAATGTGTGCAAAGTGCGCAATCTGGCTACCTGCGTGCATGCCTTCCAAAAGTTCAATTACTGCATAACCGATTACTACCCACTTCGCCTTTATTGGAACTGGAATGAAGAAGATGAACATCGGTTCGTTTGGATGAAGTACTCCGAATGCAAGTAGCAAACCCATTACAGCTCCGGAAGCTCCAACCATCGAAAAATAGTATTCACCCGTAAGTGAGGCAACAATCATCTGAATAAAAGCAGCTCCTACACCACAGGTAAGGTAATAAAAGAGAAAACGCCGACTTCCCACTTCATATTCGAATACCTGTCCAAACATCCACAGGGCGAACATGTTAAAAAACAGATGCGACAGCGAAGCATGGAGAAACATATATGTAAAAAACTGATATGAATGGAAAAGAGGATGTTCTATCTGAAAGAGTGCACAGTATGTTCCCATAAACCTGTTCATTGCAGGAATAAGGGATGTGGCCAAAAATACGATTCCGTTTATTATCAACAGATTTTTAACAACAGGAGTTAGGCGACTTTGCAACATTTATAAGATTTTTTTAAGTTCTTCACGGGATATTTCCCTAATGACGATTTGCCCGCTTTCGGTATATGCAGCCCCGTTCTTTATAAAATATTCTTTGATTATGGACAGCGCCTCATCATCTGTAAAGGTGTCCATTTTGCGCGTGTCACTGCGTGCTATGGAATCAGCCAGTTGGCGAAGACGCATTTCATTATTGCTCTCCCCCTCGTGCAACTCTTCTGCCATGTCATAGATGCAACTCTCGAGATTCTTTCCCATAAGTTCTGCAGGGACAGCATCCACTTCGATAAGCCCTTGGGAGATATACTTTATTATAAATCCGAGTTTTTCGATTTCTTCTTTGTTTTGTATAAGAGAATCATAGTGCCTGTCCGAAAGTGATAGTACTTCCGGAAAGAGCAACTGCTGAGAGGCACCCTCATGATTATGAAGTTTTCCCAGATACGTTTCAAAGAGCACCGTCTGCTTCATTAATTGCAGGTTGCCAATAAATATGCGTCCCTGGTTTCTGGCAATGAAGAGCGACCCACCCAAAAGCATAACTTTTTCAAATGTAGGCTCTTCACTAAAGTTCATCTCCATCTGTGACGGATACGAAGAATCGATGTATTCGAACTGTTCTTTGTTTGAAAGTTCGGCCGTCTGTGAAATTTCGTCATTCGAAGGAGAATCGTACGTTTCATCAAAGGTTTCATATACGGAAGAGACGCTTTCTGAGCCATGCAACTCATTACTTCTTTGCTTCATCATTTCACGGAATGGATCGTAATTTGTCTTTGTGGTTGAGCGTGGGAAAGCGTAATTGACCTTTTGGTCTGCTACTGGAATTTCTACCTGAACCGTTTGGTCAAAGTCCATCAAAGATACCACTCCCGTTTTGGCAAGCGTTTCGCGTACGGCAGAGTTTAGTATCTGCCATATGTCTTTTTCGTCTGCGAATTGGACTTCAAGTTTTTGGGCGTGGATATTTTGATCCAGACGCTCTGGTGCAACCTCGAAGAAAAGAAAGTACGATGGAATATTCCCATCTGCGATGAGCTTTTCATAGGCTTTCATTACGGCCTTATGCATATACGGCGAACGGAAGAATCGTCCGTTTGCAAACATATACTGCAGACCGGAACTACGTCTGGAATCTTTCGGATTGCCGATGAATCCTGAAATTTTCACAATTGAGGTGTCCGCCTTCACTTCAAGAAGATTTCCTTTTACCGCCTGGCCGAAAAGCGATGTGATTCTCTCGGCTAGATTCGATGGAGAAAGTGTATATACTGTCTGTCCATCAACGATAAGTTGCATTGCCACCTCATGATTAGTAATGGCGATTTTACGGAATTCGTTTCGAATCTGTTCTGAGATTTTGTGTTGTCGGCTATCAATGAACTTTCTCCTTGCAGGAGTATTATAGAAAATGTTTTTGACCAAAAACTGTGTTCCCTTTTTTGTAGCCACAGGAGACTTGTCAATGAGTTTTCCGCCCTGCATGACAACACGTGTACCCACTTCCTCCTCTAAGGTACGCGTGAGTAGTTCTACTTCCGAAATGGCTGCAATTGAACTGAGAGCTTCTCCACGAAAACCAAACGTCTGAAGAGCATAGATATCATCTAAAGAAGAAATCTTACTAGTAGCGTGTTCTAAAAATGCCTGAACGGCTTCATTAGCAGTCATTCCCATTCCATCATCGACAATCTGGATAAGATCTCTTCCAAGGTTTCGAATATTGACCGTAATGTTTCGAGCTCCGGCATCGATGGAATTCTCCATCATCTCTTTTACGACAGATGCAGGGGTCTCGACAACCTCACCGGCTTTTATTTGCGAGGCAATCAGCTCAGGAAGTATTTTAATTCTGCACTCCATTTTCTTCCTCGTAGTCGTTTGGAACTATTGTAATTGGCGTGTACGGATTAAATTCTTCAATTTCTTCCGTTTTAGGGGTGGAATGCGCCTTTGAAAAAGTCGCAACGAGCCTTGGCCAAAGAATATATACGAACAATACCAGAAGAACCACTCCAAGGAAAATGACCATTTTGGGAGCAGAGGCCCCCTTGCGCACATTTGAGCGTTCCCTTCTGGCATCACGCATTGTTCTTAAGTATTGTCCCGGTTCATAAGGAATTTCGTCACTTTGCGAATCGGAACCACGAAGTTCTCTTCGACGTTGTTCCCTTCTTTCCTTTTCGGGATCGAAAAATCTCGGTGCATACTCGAAGCGGTTTGCATGTTTTTTGTATGGAGTGAAAAATCCCATCTTAGCGGAGGTGTTTAAGTATTCTGTCGAATATTGATTCCTGCGATGACTCTGTGTCTTGTTTGAAGTGCGTGCAGTTTTTAAGTTTCGTAAGAAGTTCTTTCTCTTCGGAGGTGAGTTGTGAAGGAACGATGATATCGATAATAATTTTCATATCACCTCTGCCCGGACGATCGACATGCGGTATACCCTTGTCTCTAAGACGTAGGACCTTGCCTGAAATGGTACCCGGATCAATCGTTATGCGAACACGACTGTCGGGTGTCGGTATTTCGACCGTTCCTCCAAGTGCGGCAGTAATAAATGATATAGGAAGGGAATAGATAATATTATCTCCATCTCTGCGGAATGTACTGTCTCTTTCTTCGCTTACATGGATAATCATATCTCCGGCAACGCCTCCCCATGGACCTTGGTTTCCTTTGCCTGAAACCTTGAAGGCCATACCTTCAGCCAATCCGGCAGGAATTTTTATTTCTTCCGTTACTTCGGCTTTAACAACTCCTTGGCCCTTACACTTCGTACAAGGATCCTTGATTATCTCTCCTGTACCATGGCAATCTGGACATTCATGCTGGGTTTGTACCTGACCAAAGAAACTCTGTTGCGTCTGAATAACAACGCCACGACCGTTACAACGTGGACAAGTAACTTTCTGGGAGCCATCCTTCGATCCGCTTCCTGAACATGCATCACACGTTACATCCCTACGATATTTGATTTTCTTTGTTGCACCATTAATCACTTCGTTCAGCGTAAGTTTCATGCGCATGCTTAAATCCTGCCCACGATATACTCTAGGTCCTCTGCTTCTGGAACCAAATCCAGAGCCACCGCCGAAGAAGTCTCCAAAAATATCTCCAAAATTGGAGAAGATATCATCCATAGAGAAACCTCCAGAGAAGCCTCCAAAACCTCCGGCACCTCCCTGCATTCCTGCATGACCGAATTGGTCGTAGCGTGCCCTTTTCTGATCGTCGGAAAGAACGCTATAGGCTTCAGCTGCCTCCTTGAACTTCTCTTCAGCTTCTTTATCTCCCGGGTTGCGGTCCGGGTGATACTTCAGGGCAGCCTTTCTATAAGCCTTCTTTATTTCGTCCTTCGAAGCACTCTTCTCGACACCGAGTACCTCGTAATAATCTCTTTTTTCTGCCATCTTTCTATTCTCCTACAACAACTTTGGCATAGCGGATAACCTTTCCTTTAAGTGTATATCCACGTTCCAGAACATCAATAACCTTTCCGGAGAGTTCCTCACCGGCCTTCAGACGTGTCACAGCTTCACAATTCTCTTCGTTGAAAGGCTCTCCCTGCGTTTGAATTTCTTTTACACCAACACCTTCCAGAATGCCTAAGAACTTCTGTAAAATAAGCGTTTCGCCTTTGCGTATTGCCTCCAAATCGTCACTTTTGGATGCGGCCTCCGTTGCACGATACATATCATCCAACACCGGAAGAATCTTTAGAATCACATCCTTGCCTCCGGATTCAATAAGTTCCATCTTTTCTCGTAGCGTACGACGACGGAAATTGTCAAATTCGGCTTGTAACCTTAAGTATTTGTCTTTTTGTTCGTCTATCTCTTTCTTAAGATTTTCAACTTCATCGACCTCTTTAGGCTCATCTTTCTTGTCTTGTGCTTCGGATGCGGTTTGTTCCTTAGAAGTTGTTTCTTTTGACTCCTCTTCTGGAGCTGCTTCTTGCTTTTCTTCTAGAGTTTCTTCCATTTCATTGGAGTTTTGCTCTAATTCTTCTTTAGTCTTGTTTGACTTGAATATATCCATTTTGTTACTTTTTTTGTTTACTTATGTGTGCATGCAAAAACCGTGCCTAAAACATATTGTCATACATGCTTTGGCTCTTGTCATACTTCAAATCCTTTAGGGAAGCTGCCTTGACACCGATGTTGAAACTCCACGATTTGTGAGCTCCAAAAGGTATCCATACAAACGACATTTGCCAACAGTGCAAATCTCGGGTGATTGTTACGGATGTCGTCGTAAGCTTTGCCGCTTGTATATCGAAACCGGATGTGAAACTGATACCTGTCTTTGGTGTAAGGTTGATGCTTCCATTAAAGCCTATGGTTTGTGTTACGTTTGACTTGTAGCCAGTTGTCCCATTGTTTACGTAGGATATGCCGTAACTTATGACATAGTTAAAGCCGAGGTTCCATGGTATGGAGAAGTCATAGTATGACATGGCCATATAGCGTCGCCGTAATACCGGATCAAGCGTGCCATACGGATCGGAAAACGGATTGAAATATTCAGGTGGAATGGAGTTTATATCGTTCGATACAGCCGTGGATTTGTCGGAACGAGACTTAAACGTGTATCCGAAACTCCATCCGGTACTTGTGATACGGCCCGGAAGACCCCTTCGAATCATTAGCTTGTTGTATCGCACACCCTGAGGAGAGACTTCGTAAGGGTCGAGCGTTGCCGACAGGTTGATTCCGAAGTTGCCTTTGATTGTTGTACGGAACGAAAGAGATATGTTCGATAGTCCCATCGAATCGGCTGCAAAGTTGTAAGAACCACTTATTCCCAATTCATCGATGAGCTTGATTTTCTTAATTCCTGTTGTATCTCGTTTTGAAAGCACCTTCATTTCAAGGGTCTGCCTTAAAGAGAAAGTAAGTGATGCACTTCGTCCAGAACCTGGAACACCATACGGGTTATCCGAATATGGAGAGTATACAGTATATCCACCAAGCGAGTCGCTCTGTACCGTTTGGTAGAAGCCATACTTTTGTTTCGAGAAATCAGGCGAGTAACTAAAACCGATGGAAGGCGTTATAGTGTGACGTACGGCTTGTACTTTGGCCGTCTTTCGCTTCATTTCCCACATTCCGTAAATTGTGGTGTTAAGCGTTCCCGAAGCACTATAGTTGTAGATTCTGTAGAATCCATATTCAGGTTCAAGTTTTTCAACTCGACACGCCTCTGGATTCCACCTCTGGAATTGTCGCTTAAAGTACCAGCGCTCTGAATAGTTGAACTGCGGAGTGAAGTTTATGTATTTAAGGATAGTGAACTGTGATGATACAGGAATATCATGCTGAATACCGTTTTTCATATCCTTGAGCGTCTGCTTGGTAAAAAGCGTTGAGTCGGCTGCGTTGACGGAGTTCGTCATTTTTCCGGTATAGGTAAATGAAATCTGTTCGTACCACTTTTTCTTTCCCACGGCTTCTTTTCTTCGGAATGGATATACTCTTGCGACGTTGAATACGATTGAAGGCAACGTTACGGCCATGCTTTTTGTCTGTGAGTTTTGCGATATGGACATATTCATGGATAGAGAGAACGGCGTTCCGGCCCAGGATTTGGAATAGGCGATGGAAGAGTTCGTCTGCGTAGCAAGCATGTCATTAAGCGAGGTTGCCGAATAACGGGAGTAACCGGAACTTGTAACGTTCACGGAAGCGGAGAAAGTAGAACCAGGATTTGCCTTCGGGTCTTGTGAGTGTGTCCATGCAAACTTGAAGTTGTTCTGCTTCAGGTAGTCGGGTTCTCCCTTATCGCCCGTTTTAAGACTCGAAAAATCGAAGGTAAAGTTACCGGAGAATTTGTAACGCTTCATATATCTTGACGAAGCGGATACTTCCCAGGAACCTAGCGTATAGATACCTCCCGTGAGTGCCAAATCCATATGTTTTCCGAAGATGAAGTAGTATCCCAGTCCACGAATGAAGAATCCTCTTGTTCCATCCTCTCCATAAGTAGGCATAAGAATACCATTCTTTGGTCCTGAACTTATAGGGAAGAAACCTTCAGGAAGTCCCAAAAAATAGAAAGGTACATCCTCCATTACAAGATAGGCAGGTCCCGTGATTACCTTCTTTCCTGGAATAACCTTTGCTTTTGTCATAGCAAGGTAGAAGTGAGGATGATCCGTCTGATCACATGTGGTATACTTTCCGTTTTGGATATGTATAATGTCGTCCTGTTGTTTTTTTATTCTACCACCCACGAGCCATCCATCACCCTGCTGACTGGCTACACCGCTGATAAGTGCCTTCTTTGAGTTTATATTGTAGGTAATCGTGTCCATCTTGTATTCTTGTCCGTTGTCCTTGAATACGGGATGTGTGACTTCCTGTTTTCCGCCTACCGTGTCAGGCATTCCATAGGCATAGATTTCCTTTTTGTTCATATCGATGCGCATGAAATCGGCCGTAAGGTTCTTGTCCGTATATGTCACATCAGCCTGATTGTAGATAAATACCTGCTTATTTAGAACATCATAGTAAAGCGAGTCTTTGTTCTTTCCTTCGATGATTTCATCAAGTGATGAATCCTTTGATTTGCGCTTTGGTTTGATGGAATCCCTTTGTATGGAGTCCACCTTTTGGATTGTGTCTTGAATTGCAAGGGAATCTAAGCTAGAAGGGGTGGTTACACCATTCTTTAAAGAATCATTTGCCGATACCTTTTTGACTCTGTTACTTTTTCTTGCGCTCGTACTTGTAAGACGCTTTCTTTTGCGTGGCTTTTTTTCTATGGCAGTATCCTTTTTTTCTGTGGGTTCAACCTTGGATATGGAGTCCTGCGCGGCATTTGCCACGGCTTCGTATATGAGATGCCCTTTTTTAGGTGCAAACCCAAATACTAAGTGAACAGCCATTAGTAATACTACGGCAGAGAGTATGTATTTTGGTCTAATTAGCTTCAAAATCCAATAATTTTCCATAACTTTGCCGACAAGTCGGCAAAACCACTTAAAATCCCATTTTGGTGGCTTCCAAGTGGGCCTTTTAAGCGCGTAAAGTTACTTAAAATTGGTGTTATTTAAAAATTAAATATTATGAGAAGGTCTCTGATTGTACTTTTGACAGTCTTGTTTGCTGCATTCTTTAGTGCAGTATCCATGGCACAGGTCAACGGCCATGACTATGTTGTTGTAATTGATGCAGGGCATGGCGGAGCGAACTTCCCTGGCGCCAAATACGAGGGCGTATTCGAAAAAAACATAAATCTAAAGGTAGCAAAACGCGTAGCTTCACTTTTGGAGGAGCAGATGCCTTCTCTTACGGTGATTCTTACTCGTACGCGTGAGATGCAGTTCTCGTCTATTTTGACGGAAGACCTACAGGCACGAGCCGATAGAGCAAACAAGGCTCAGGGAGACCTCTTCATTTCGATTCATTCAAATGCTTCGCGCGATCGTGGTGTCACCGGAACGGAAACTTTGGTGATGGGTGAGACGAAACTCGAGCAGAATGTAAACGAAGAAGTCCTCTTTGCTAATAATAAGGACGAGTTCTTCGATATGTCTAATCAAAAAACAGCAGCTGTAGTAAGGGCATATATCCAAAATCTTCAATATACATATGGAGAGTACTCCGAGATGATGGCACGCCTTGTACAGAAGGAGTACGTGAAAATCGGACGTAAGAGCCGCGGTGTGCGTCGTCAGCCACTTAAGGTTCTGTACGCTACGGATATGCCTAGCATTCTTACGGAAATCGGATTTATGTCCAACCATGCGGAGTTGATGTATATTACCTCCGAACAGGGCCAGAGTGAGATTGCAAGGGCTATTGTGAATGCCATTAAGAACTATTTCAACTATCTTAAAACAAGCACACTTCCTGCGGCACAGACTTCAAGCGACGCACCTGTTGTAAAAAACAATCAGGATCCTCTGCCTGACAAGGAAGAAGTTGTTCCAGTGGCTGAGAGCGTTCCAACTGTAAAACCAAAAAGTGTCTCTTTGGAGAGCGTACATTATGAAATACAGATTATGGCAAGCGTTGCACGTGTTAATATGCAGAAAAAAGACTTTGCAGATTACCGCAACGATGTGCATGAAGTAATTGGAAAGGGAGATTTGAAATATAAGTACTGTGTAGGCGTATATCCTACGGCGAAGGAAGCCCAAAAGGATTTGCCTAAGGTAAGAAAGACTTTCAGCGGAGCTTTCGTAGTCCGTGTGAAGGGTGACAATATCTATTGACTATGAGACGAGAAACAAAAGTCGGAATTTATGCCGTAGTAATAATAGGAGCGGCATGCCTTATGATAGAATATTTGACAGGCAAGGACCTATTGCATCGTACGTCTGAGTACTATTCATATTATGAAGATGTGACGGGACTTCGTCCATCCACACCTGTTCTTATTAAGGGTGTCAAACTTGGCCAGGTAAAGAAGATTACAATTGATGCCGATGACCCTTCAAAGGTTTGCGTTGTGTACACAATTCCATCATCCTACAAGATTCCTGACAATTCCGTTACACGCATTTTTTCGAATGGACTTCTTGGTGGAAAGTCTCTCTCGATTGATTTGGGAGATTCGAAGAATTATGTTGAGGAGGACGGCGAGATACTTTCTTGCGTACAATTAGACATTATCGACAAAATGAACAAGGAATTTGATTCTGTGAAAGAGAGAATCGATGTTCTTTTGGAAAATACGAATCGTACGGTAAAGATGGTAAATACAGTGATGGAGGAGAACTCCGAGACTATCAAGGCATTTATTTCCAATATCGGAGCACTTTCAAAGAAGTTGAACAATTCTTCTATCGTAGCTGATGTAGAGCACCTTTCACAGAGTTTGCGTCGTTCGTCGGACCATATAGAAGGCATTGTAGAGAATGCTGAGGAATTCTCCGCAAGACTTAAGGCTGCAAACTTTGCTGAAAACCTTACGCGCAGTTTGGAAAACCTGAAGTCTATTCTTAATAAAATTGAGTGTGGAGATGGCAATTTGGGTAAGCTTCTCAATGATGATGAACTTTATGCCCGTCTAACGGCTGCTTCTGACAATCTTTCGCTACTTCTTAGCGATGTCAAGGAGAATCCTCGTAGATACATAAACGTATCTGTATTCGGAGGACGGACTAAATTGGAACGCGCCAATGATAAGGAACAGACTCGTCTTTTCCACAAGCAAATACGGCAAAATCGCCGTGAGGAACGTCGCATGAACGTTTCAAATAAATGATTGTCAATCAATGGTATATCCAACAAATATAGAGGAGGTACTTTCCGTACAGGTAATCAGAGATGAAATTGCCTCAATGATGGATTCCAACCCGGCACGAGAACTGTTTCTTGGGTGGGAATTTACTTCATCACAAGAGGAAATCTCCAGGCGTATGGGCCTTGTAAAGCAGATGTCCTCTCTTCTTTTAGAACAGGGAGTCCCTTCCCATGAGGTTGTGGATGCAACGCTTTCGCTGGAGAAACTCTCCATCGACGGAGCCTTCATGGATGTGGATGAGGCTATGTGGCTTATTGCCGATTTGAGATTTGCCTGTGATATGAAGGAGTTTATCGAAGGACGTAGCGCGGAACGCTATCCACTTCTGAATAAACTTACTTCTAAGCTTCTTACGCTCTATCCAATTCTTTCGGAATCCGTCAGAATTTTTGATCCGAAACATGGCGTAAGGGATTATGCAAGCGAGGAACTTTATCGTATTCGACGTGAACTGCAACGCTCTGAGGGAACGGCATCAAAACGCCTTCAGGCCCTTTTGGCCGAAGCCAAACGCAATGGTGTTGTTGAACAGGATGCAACACTTTCTATTCGCGATGGTCGTCCGGTAATACCTATAAATGCTTCGAACAAACGAAAACTTCAGGGATTCATTCATGATGAGTCTTCAACGGGAAAGACCGTATATATAGAGCCTATAGAGGTTGTTGAAATCAATAACCGAATAAGGGAGATGGAACTAGCGGAACGAAGAGAAGTCGTGCGTATTCTTACGGCATTTTCAGCCTATGTACGTCCATTCCTGGAGGATGTGAAGCGTTCCGTGGAGTTTGTCTACAATGTCGATATGCTTCGAAGCATTGCCCGTTGGGCTACGGAAAATTCCGCTGTGACACCTATTCTGATAGATTCTTCTAAGGAACCTCTACGAATGAATTTAAGACGTGCCGTACATCCAATTCTTGCAAAGAAATTGCGTGGTACTGGAAAGCGCGTAGTGCCTCTTTCAATGGAGTTAGATCCTGTGAACCGTATACTTGTTGTATCCGGACCGAATGCCGGAGGAAAGAGTGTGGCCCTGAAAACCGTGGGTATGCTACAGTACATGTTTCAGTGCGGATTGCCTGTAACTGCCATGGAAAATTCAGAGTTTCCTGTCTTTGAATCTATTCATCTGGACATAGGCGATCAGCAGTCCATCGAAAACGATCTTTCGACCTATTCTTCACACCTGCGTAATATGAAGGTGCTTTTGGAGAAGGCCTCTCGAAATACACTCTTTTTGTTGGATGAGTTCGGGTCCGGAACGGAGCCTCAGATAGGAGCTGCGATAGCCGAGGCTATTTTGGAAAAGCTTCTTGAAAGAAAGTCCTATGGAGTGGTTACAACGCATTTTGCGAATATAAAATACTTTGCATCGGCTCACGATGGAGTTCAGAATGCATCGATGTCCTTTGACACCTCCACCATAACGCCTTTGTTTGAAATGGAAATGGGTCGTCCAGGCAGCTCTTTTGCAATCGAAATCGCCAGAAAAATTGGGCTCCCGGAGAATATTATACAATGTGCCCGCGAGAAGGTGGGCTCTTCTCAGGTCGATATCGAGAAGCAGTTGCGTGAAATAGCTCGCGATAAACGTTATTGGGAACAAAAACGTGAAAAGATTCGTCAGACGGATAAGCATGTTGAAGAACTGGAACAAAAATATGCAGAAAGCCTAAGGACAATCCAGGAGGAACGCTCGAAGATTCTTAAACAGGCCAAAGAACAGGCATCACAGATGCTTCAGGAGGCGAATCGCAAAATTGAGAACACAATCAAAGATATACGTGAGGCACAAGCCGAAAAGGAAACGACACGTCTGTTAAGACAAGATTTCGAAACGTTCCGTAGTGATGTTACACAGAAAGAGAATGATGAAACATCACAGAGTGTTCGCAATGAGATGAATAAAATAGAGCGTCGTTTGGAACGTCGTGAGGAGCGTCGCCAAAAATCCATCGGTGCTTCCTTAGAGCAAGAAAAAACGCAACCTGCACCAAAGCAGACTTTGCCACTTGTGGTAGGTTCGAAGGTAAGAATGATGGGTCAAAATGGTGTGGGTGTTGTACACGATATTCGTGGGAAAAAGGCAACCGTATCTTTTGGACAGATAATAACAAAGATTGACTTGTCTCGTCTGGAGGTAATTTCCAGTCAGGAATTTCGTAATGCTACGCGCGAAAATAGACGTACAACGGTTATCTCGGCCGATATAGCTGAACGTCGACTCAACTTCTCGTCGGAGCTGGATGTAAGAGGTGAAAGGGTGGCGGATGCTCTATTAAAGGTACAAGCCCTTTTGGATGATGCACTGATGATAGGAGTGTCATCTTTGAGCATTTTACATGGCAAGGGAACTGGGGCCCTTAAACAGGAAATACGACGTTATCTTCGTTCCAATACATCGGTTCTAAGCATCGAGGATGATCATCCCGACAGGGGAGGCGCAGGAATTACGATTGTAAAACTAGGGTAATTCTTTTCAATCTTTTTGCACTTTTCAAAATGAAATATCTTCTTTCTCAAATAGCACAGATAACCGGAGGAAAACTTCTTGGCAAAGATTTGGAAGTTGATTCCGTATTTACCGATAGCAGGGCATATGACTGTTCCGCAGATATGCTTTTTGCTGCCATGAAGGGAATAAACCATGATGCACACGATTTTCTTGAAGAACTTTTCAATCGCGGAGTAAGAGCCTTTATGGTTGAAAAGCAAACGACTCTTTCTGGGGAAGCGGGTGTAGTTATTGTTGAAAATACACTACAGGCCCTACAGGCACTTGCCAGTGATTGGCGTCAACGTAACCATGGACATGTGGTTGCTATAACCGGATCGAATGGTAAAACCACTATTAAGGAGTGGATATGGAGGTGTGCTACTCAACAAGGCATTTCCATCTATCGCTCGCCACGTAGCTTCAATTCACAACTGGGCGTAGCGCTTTCGCTTCTTCGTATGCCGGAAACATCTGAACTTTCAATAATTGAGGCAGGTATTTCTGAGCGAGGGGAAATGCGAAAGCTTGAGGCTATGATAAAGCCTCAAACTGTAATATTTTCTTCCTTAGGAGAGGCTCATCAGGAGAATTTTTCTTCCCTAGAGGAAAAGGCAGAGCAAAAGGCACTGCTTGCTATGGGGGCCAAGAATATTATTTACCACTCTTACTACACGAAATTAAGGGAAGTAGTCGAGAAGAAATTTTCTAAGAAGAATCTTATCGATGCAGCTTCGGTGGAATGTCGGGAGAATCTTTCTACGGCATATTTGAGAAATGTGCAAATTTTGAAAGCTTTCTTTTCGTTGATGCAATGGGAGGCGCCGAACCTGAAAGGTATCTCGTCCTTACCTATGCGCCTTGAAAGAAGGGCTGGAATCAACGGCTCAACCATATTGGATGATACATACTCTGCTGATTTGGATTCTCTTTCCATAGCGTTGGAATCCCTTAGAGACTTTCCCGGGAAAAACAGACGTGTCCTTATACTTTCCAATATTTTGCAAAGTGGTATGACTTCTTTGGAACTCTATACAAGGGTTGCACATATGACTTCTTTGGCCGAGGTTGATCTTTTTATAGGAATCGGTAGGGAAATCTCTTTGCAAAAGGAGTGTTTTCGTGGTATAGCTCAGACTCTGTTTTTTGACACGTTGGATGAATTTCTTTCAAAAATTCCTCAGATTGATATATCATGTAGTACGATTCTTATAAAGGGAAACCGTACATCAAAGATGGAACGCATTTCCAGGCGTCTTTCCTTAAAATCGCATACGACCATTTTGGAGGTGAACCTTGCTGCGATGGAACGCAACGTGAACTATTTCCGACAAAGACTTCATCCTTCCGTTCGTCTTACGGCTATGGTCAAGGCATCATCCTATGGTGCGGGAGATGAACAGGTTGCTATGATGCTTCAAAAACAAGGACTGGCATATCTCGCGGTGGCTTTTACGGATGAAGGTGTACGACTTAGAGAAAGGGGAATCACTATGCCGATTCTTGTTCTTAATGCTGATGATATGAGTTTTCAGGAAATGATAGACTATCACCTGGAACCAGAAATATACAGTTTTCGCTCCTTGGATGCTTTTTGCTGGGAGGTTGAGCAACATGGTGAGGGCTCATATCCAATACATATCAAATTGGATACCGGTATGCATCGTTTAGGATTTTCACAACAGGAAATCGGTGAACTTCTTTTACGACTAAACAAGAGAAAAACGACAGTTCGAGTAGCGAGCGCGTTTACGCATCTATGCGTATCGGACGTGAGAGGTGAGGAAGAATTTACATCCTTGCAAATAGATAGATTTAAGCATATGAGTTCCTTACTTGAGCAAGGTCTTGGTTACAGCGTAATTAAACATGCTGAGGCATCGGCTGCCATTACGCGTTTTCCTGACAGCCAGTTTGATATGTGCCGTCTGGGATTAGGACTATATGGCTTTGGATGGGAACATAACGATTCGTTGGAACCTGTATCAACACTTAAAACAAGAATTGTACAGATTCATGAACTTGAGAAGGGAGAAACCGTGGGGTACGGACGTGAAGGCAAAATCGAAAGACGGTCTCGTATTGCAACCATACCAATAGGTTATGCCGATGGCTTGAATAGAAGACTTGGCTGCGGGTGCTGGAATATGCTTGTATCTGGCAGAAAAGCTCCTATTATTGGACGCGTCTGTATGGATAGCTGTATGATAGATGTGACGGATATAGAAGGCGTTATGGAGGGTGATGAAGTGATAATATTTTCACCTCAAAAGGGAAATACTCCAGAGGATATGGCACACGTTATTGGAACCATTCCGTATGAGGTGCTGACTTCTATTTCGAAACGAGTAAAAAGAATATATGTCAATGACTAGCCAAAAGGGAACGCTTTACCTTATTCCGTGTCCTATTTCACAACTTTCGAAGATGGATATGGTCTTACCATCGGGTAATCTGCAAATTATCAATTCACTTGACTATTTTATTGTGGAAAATGTCCGTTCGGCAAGAAGATTTCTTTCCTCGCTTCATATCGAGCGTCGCATAGATGATTTGGAGTTTGTAGAGTTGAACGAACATACCATAGCTGGAATTGAGGTAGAAAGAATGATTCGTCCTTTATTGAATGGACGTTCGGCAGGCGTGATATCCGAGGCTGGGGTGCCCGCTGTAGCGGATCCGGGTCAAATGGTTGTGGAACTTTGTCATAGATACGCAATACGTGTTGTTCCACTTGTGGGACCCTCTTCAATTTTACTTTCCGTAATGGCTTCGGGCTTAAGTGGCCAGTCCTTTGCTTTTAATGGATATCTTCCGGTGAAGGAACCGGAGCGTTCGAAGGCTATCAAAAAGCTTGAGGCAAGGGCACTTTCGGAACATCAATCGCAACTTTTCATAGAGGCTCCCTATAGAAATCTAAAAATGTTTGAACAACTACTTAAAGTTCTTCAGCCAAAAACACACCTTATGGTAGCATCAGACATTACTTCAATGGATGAGTACCTTAAAATGATGCGCGTAGAGCAATGGCGAGAATTGCCAACGCCTCAGATAGAGAAAAAGCCGACTATTTTTATAATAGGGTAGTGTATGAAAAGATCCATCGTGCGTAAAATCTTTGGTGTTTCGTGGAGGTCGGTTCTAACCATGGTGCTTCTCGCGTTGCTTGTGACCATGCTCTTGAGTTTTTCTCCCATATACGATTTTTCGAAGAATGAACCCTTTTCAGGCCCTGATATATACAACCCGTATAGTTCTTTTGATTCTTCCTTGGGATGGAAAAGAGCCAACTTTCATACGCACACCAAAGTTCCAGGACTTTTGAACGAATGTAAATATTGGCCTTGTGAGGTTCTTAAGGACTATCAGCGTCTGGGATATGATATAGTTACATTTTCGAATCATAACCGTCTTACCTTCTTTCCACAGGATTCGTGCCTACGGGTTAATGTTTATGAACATGGATACAATCTTTTTAAGTTTCATAAACTGGTTTTTGGTTCTCAAAGTGTTTGGCACTATGACCATATGCTTCCATTTCTTGCATCACAGCGTCAGTGGCAGATTGATCGTTTAAGCTCTCAAGCGGATTTTATACAACTGAATCATCCTTTTAGAACATGGTTTACAACACGGCGTATTATGGAGTCAATCGGGTCATACCATATAATGGAATTGGATTCCGGTGTAACCATAGAGCAGCCCTATTGGGACTGGGCTTTAAGTAGCGGACACTATAGTTTTGGCCTGGCGAATGATGACTGCCATGATTCTAAACGTTCGTCAAAAATCGGTGTGCGTTGCAATTTCTTAAATGTTGCCAATGGAAATTACGAGGAACTAAGGAAGTGTCTGTTGTCGGGTTGCTATTTTTCGATGCGTGTACCTGATTTTGGAAATGGAGATTGGGATGAAAAAATTGAAAGAAATAAACACTTGCCATCAATTCTTTCTGTTAATGTTAATGATGATAGAATTGAAATTTGTTTTTCTGAGAAGGCACAATGGATTGAAGCTATAGGACAGGACCATAGATGCTTGTGTAAGACTACGGATTCAAATCAGATGGAATACATTTTGCCACATGATGAACCATATGTGAGATTTACGGCATCTTTTTGTTCAGAAGTGGTAATTTATACCAATGTCTTTGCAAGATATGATAGCAAAAAATCTACGACACCATACAAGGAGTCTAACCACACGCTTAATCTAGCTTGGACGATTATCTACAATTTTGTGATTGTCTCTTTAGCAATAGTGTTTCTATGGATGATCTTCTTATTGTGGAGAAAAAATTATAATGACTCAAATTGTCTTAAAACACACTAAGAGAGGTTACAATGTTTTTTCAGGACATTCTTATTTATGTAATTTTTGCGGAACTTGCCGATAATCATTTTTCGAAAATATCCATTTCGTTATTGTATATAGGACTTGAAACAGAGAGTCTGGAAAGAACGCTATGAAATACGTGGTACTGAAGCAATTCATCATTGTTTTTGAATTTCACATTCTTATCGGAAGTCCATACCAAAAACGGAATCTCATATTGTTCTTTTGGTGCAATAGACTTTGGAACGCCATGCATATAAAGATTCTTTTCTCCGAGTGATTCACCATGATCCGATACATATATGACTGTACTTTCCCATTCCGTTAAAGTACTCATTTGTTCAATGACATTGTCAATCAAATAATCAGTATATAGAATTGTGTTGTCATATGCATTTATAACCTCCTGCTGAGGGCATGATGACATCTCGACACTTCGGCATACCGGCGTAAATTTTTCGAAATTCGCAGGGTATCTCTTATAATAGGTCGGCCCGTGACTTGTGCTTGTATGTAGTACGATAAAAACCTTGTTCTTATCGCTGCTTTTTACAATATCTCCAACACCGGCAATAAGAATGTCATCATGCGTAGGATCTATTGAAGGGTATTTCTTAGCAAGGTCTTTGTCCGTGTAGTACTTTTTGATATGCAAAGGAGGTTGCCCCCAATTACTGCTACGCCAAATGACATCTACTCCATTGCGATAAAGATAATTTGGAAGAATTTCGTAAAGCTTGGATGTTGTCGTGTAGTCCAGCATAGCCTTTACGCCACCCGTAGTATATGTAGCACTTGATTCTGCCTTAAAGGCACGAAGTGATTCCCTAGCTTTAAGACGAGGATTGGTTTGCCTTTGATATCCGTAAAGTGAGAAGTGATCACGGCGTGCGGATTCCCCTATTATGAGTACAACGACACTTTTCTTTGAATCCTTTATGGTTGCATCCGGTAGTGGAATCTCTTTGCGGTTGTTCTCTCGTTGATGCATTTGATATCTTACGGAATTAACCGTGTAGGACCATGGCAGAAGTAGACTGCCGATTACTGTTGCATTCTTGTCAATCCATGGCCAGTTGGTCATGTTGCCAAAGGCAATGACAATAAGTATGACTAAGGATATGCCAATTCTAGCGAAGAACTTTCGAAGTTTTCCGTAATCAATATTTACTAAAAAGACGAAAGTCGCAGGTAGAAGACCCAAAAAAATTAAATACAAAAGTCCTGTAAGCGAGAAGTAACTCGAGGCTTCTGAGTATTTCGTATTGAAAACATTACCCATCA
Organism: Candidatus Alistipes equi; assembly: GCA_018065435.1. Taxonomy (GTDB): domain Bacteria; phylum Bacteroidota; class Bacteroidia; order Bacteroidales; family Rikenellaceae; genus Alistipes; species Alistipes equi. The sequence goes on along the minus strand of JAGHTK010000149.1, from coordinate 3,933 downwards.
TCGTTTCATCAATCATTATGTCGTATGCGTTGATGAAATAGAGTCCTACGGCACTAAGTATGAACGTTATTGCAATGAGAGTCTTTCCTACGAAACGTCCAAGGTATAAAAACAGGTAAAAGGCAAAGTAATTTGCCACAAGCATTATAAGGATAAGACTTGTAACAATAACCATTCCGTTGAATCCGCCTTCTGTATTTTGGAATACATGCCTGAAAAACGGATAGTGGAATAGCAAAAGGTTTATAATGCTCAGTATAAGGGATACTCGAGATATACCAATGTTGAAAAATTTATTTTTTTTCATTTTTGTGCGTTCTTGGTTTTTACTTGCTTAGACTGCGATTCTTGGTAATGTTTGAGTTTCGATTGCGTTATGTTGTATAAAAACTTGCGTTATCAATGTGAGTTGTTACAATTTGCCAATTTGCGTATAGGTCGTTTGAAGCATTACACGGCCACGAACCATTCTTGAGGAAGACTCCGTTCCTTCAATTACTTTGTTTTGCGTATAGTCATAGACTGTAACCCCCGTTTTGTCAACAACACCGAATCCGTTGTTGAAAACATAATATCCGAAAGTAGGCAGCTCTCCAAGAGCATTTCGACTGAATATAAACTCTTCACTTGAAGTTCCAACCATACATAGTAAAGTAGCTGCGAGGTCCGTTTGGGAAACGGGCTTTTCGATTACTTCATTCACTCCAATGGCTCCGCCTGTAATGAGAATAGGTATTTGGTGTCTTTCAGGTGCGCTATGTGCGATGCCGTAAGGAAAAGCGTACGCGTGATCGGCAACGATGATTACAATGGAACGCTCCCAGATATCGGTAGTTGAAAGTGTATCCACCACCTTAGCAATGCTTCTGTCGGCAAAGGCCATTGAATTTAGCATCTTGTCTTCTATTCCCATATCCGGTACATCAAATGGCTCGTGACTTGAAAGTGTTTGCCATACGGTCATAAATGGTTCTTCCTGTTTTTGAATATGGTCCAAAAAGTAATCTGCCATAATATCGTCTTTGTATCCCCATTTTCCTTGTTTCGCACTTAGATTCAAATCCTTTAAGCCCGTGAGTTTATCAAATCCCGTACCATAGAGATAGGATGACATGTCTGTAAAATTCAAATCTCCTCCGTGTACATACGACGTATGATATCCTTTTGATTGAAGTGCCCCAGAGATGGATGGAAGATGTCTGCTTTTTGCAGGTGTTTTCATTATGGAAGATGTGGTCTGCGCCGGAAATCCGCTTAAAATGGCAATTACACCTCGGTCTGTACGGAACGAAGATGCGTATGCGTTCGAGAAAAATATTCCGTTGTTTTTCAAACGCTGAAAATTTGGTGCTACACATCGACTATGAATCTGGTGATTAATCGCAGTCGTTCCGAAACTTTCGGCAATTATAAGAATGACATTCGGATTTTCTATGCCAGGCCGTAGAACGCTTAGTGTGTTATTGGATTTCTCACCCCTTATTTTTGAGAAGAGCGACTCTCGTTCCGCTTCAGTGTAGAACATATATTGCTCACCCTTATCATCGGCGTTCGTTAGACTATTCAGAAATGAAAATACGGGATTAACAGCAGCATGGTTTAGAAAATTGTTATTGCTAAAATATACCTGAGATACATTTGCTACGGATGCAGTCACACTTCCGCGAATTGCAAGAAAGTCAACTCCGCAACAAATAATCAGGATAATTGCCCATAAATATTTTCCGCTCGATGTGCGCGATGGTTTGTAAATTTTTACGACGATTGAATACAATAGAATCATTACAAAGCTAAGCAAGGCAAACAATGCTATACTCTTTATGGCTTCGGCCCATGTGGCGCTTAGAAACGCTGCAGAAGGCGTTTTTAGGTATTGAATAATTGTGGAATCCAAAGGAAAGCCCCAATACTGATACATGATAATATTAGAGGAAAGCATTGCAGCTCCAACTACTGAAATCATAATCAGATATGTTTTTATGACACCTCTTTTAAGTGCGGGTAACCACAAATTCCAAAGAAGTACAATAAAAAGCGGAGCACAGATGTATCCCGTAACTGTGATGTCAAGCTTAAGCCCATAAATAAAAGTGCACAAAAGCTCTTTTATAGTACATTCTGATGATAGGCCAGCATTGATAAAAAGGAAACATATCCTACCTGCGACCATAAAAATAATGGTCGCAAGAACAATAACAAAAACAGCTGTTAGATTGCGTTTCACAGTTTGTTGATACGCTTTTTTCGTAGTCTATACCAAACGTATAATGTGATAGCTAAGGTTGCGAGGCCTCCATAGATGTATGCCAAAGTACATACACCCATTCCTAAGAATTGATCGTGAACGAAAACGAACGAACAGCAGATAAATGTCATAAATATGGCAGGAAGTAGCGCAACCCAGTAATTGCGATTTTTGGAGTGTAGATATATTACGATGCACCACAATACCACAGTTGCCAGGGCTTGATTGGTCCATGAGAAGTATCTCCAAACAATTCCAAAATCTACGAATGCTAGAATAAGTCCAATGGCAAATAGTGGAACGCTGATGTAAAGGCGGTTTAGTTTTTTGCGCTGGTTAATCTTGAATATATCCGCAATAATTAGTCGTGCAGAACGAAATGCTGTATCACCAGATGTGATAGGAGCCGCAACTACACCGAGAATGGCTAGAATGCCTCCTATTATGCCTAGCGTTGATTTGGATATGGTATCCACAACCCATGCGGCACTATTTCCATGCTCTGCAAGGGCAGCTGTAAGACCTCCCTTATCAGCAAAGAATGCCATTGAAACGGCAGCCCAGATGAGCGCTATAATTGATTCCGAAATCATAGCTCCGAAGAAGACAGGTCTGCATTCCTTTTCATTGTTTACACATCTTGCCATAAGTGGAGATTGAGTGGCATGGAAGCCAGATATGGCGCCACAGGCTATCGTTATGAAAAGACATGGAACAATAGGAAGTTTCGAAGGGTTTGCCTGCATGTTCTGAATTGTCGTGAGTTCCGGAACGTTCAAATCTCCAAACAGGATAACTCCCAAAAGACCTAGTGCCATGAATATCAGTGCTGCACCGAAAAGAGGGTATAATTGACCAATAAGTTTGTCAACCGGTAGAAGGGTAGCGATGAAGTAATAGCAGATTATTACGCCAAGCCATGTTCCATATGTCATCCATGCACTGTCTTCGGTAATCTCACTAAGAATCTGAGCCGGTGAGCAAAGGAATACCACTCCCACTAGAACTAACAAAATTACCGAGAATACTCTCATGAACTGTCTCATGCCGTTACCCATATAGTTACCGACCATTTCTGGAATGCTTAGCCCGTTATTTCTTACAAGCATTACTCCCGAGATATAGTCATGCATGGCGCCCATCAGAATGCCGCCGAAGGTAATCCATAGAAATGCAACTGGGCCGAAACATGCACCGAGGATAGCACCGAAAATAGGACCTATACCGGCAATGTTGAGAAGCTGAATGAGAAAAACACGCCACTTTGGCATTGGAACGTAATCCACGCCATCAAAAAGAAGTTTGCTTGGAACGTTTGCTTTTTCATCGATTTGACAAACCTTCTCAAGGTATTTGCCATAAGTGAAATACGCTACGACAAGTAGGACAAGACAAATAAGGAACGTTATCATAGGTGTAAAATTTTAATACTATAGCATTAAGGTTTAATTTCTTAGTTTTCAGGTTCGGTGAACTAATGTAAATATAATTACAAAAACATTGTAGTCCATACATATAGACACTCTTTAACAAAGTTAGCCTTTTTTTTAAGGTGTACAAAATGCATTTTACACTTGCAACGAAGAATTGTAACTACTTAGCAGGGTTTTTTCCATAATCGTTGTGCCTAAATTCATTTTGGTATGATAAGCATATCGAAAGAAGTCTTAAGAACTTCGTCCAATCGT